>CAJMAO010000151.1 GCA_905211345.1 uncultured Prevotella sp. | reverse complement strand
GCTGTCTTATGCAAGAAATAAAAAATGGAATTGATAGAACCCACCTTAAATTAAAACAGCATGAAGAAATTATTACGTTTCTCGGCCAGGCTTTTTATTTTAGCTTTGGCGCTCATTGCAGGTAGCAGTGGGCAGGTAGCCGCACAGGAAATGGAGAGCGGTTACTATTACATTACAAGAGTCGGCTCGAACGGACTGTATTTAAGCTATCCGGGCGAAGACGACGCAGAACCTTGGCGAATGAAGGAATCCGCTTATCTGTCGAATCCTATTCCCAATCAGGCGGATTTGCCTTACATCTTCAAGATAACCAAACTCGACAACGGCTATTTCCAGTTCCAAAACATGGCTTCCAAGGAGTATGTGGGACGCTGGGGTGGCAGTACTCGCGGTGCCGGCCTTGGGCTTGTAGAGACTCCGCGCAGCTATGCTCTCGTTTGGAACGACATCGTATACGGTTACAACTGGCAGGACGTTGAAGATACGGAGAACCATTTCTATGTAATGTCGTGGGGCGACGGCTATGCCAGCTATAACTACGAAGCCAGCAGTGACATTAACAACATGTCGTATGCATGGAACTTTGAGAAAATCGAGGATGAGTATGTTGAGAACATGCAGGAGCCCGAAGTTGTAGAAGGCAGCCTCGAGAGCGGTTACTATATCATCAACCTTCCGGATTACGACAATGGCAACGTATATATGTGCGCAGCCCCGGACGAAAACATGAACTACCGTCCGCAGTGCGACATCATAGACGATGTGCAGGCTGATTACGACCCGGCGTTCATATTCCATGTAACCAAGCTCGACAACGGCAACTACCGCATAAAGAACATGGGCAAGCAGAACGATACTTACATAGAGCCTTATGTTTACGGCGACCACTCCACACCCAACGTGTTCATGACGGGCAACAAGAATGCCGAGCAGAGGATAGAATTCCTGAGCACCGACAGGGCTTATATCTATACAGCGGGCCAGAACTTCCGCTACCACTTAAACCCC
>CAJMAO010000150.1 GCA_905211345.1 uncultured Prevotella sp. | reverse complement strand
TCGTTGCCGCCATCGCCGAAAGCCATGGTTTCCTCGGGGCTTACGCCTATATGCCCGGCGATGTCCAAGAGGGCCGCGCCCTTGTCGGCCCCGGCGGCCGTTATGTCGGCAAATTCGTGATACCAGCGCGACGACGTGCAGTGCCTCATCACCGGCATCAGCCGCCGTTCGGTATCCGTGTCGATGATGGGCGTGAACTGTACCACCCCGCTGCGCAGCACGTCTTCCACGCTTACGCCCTCGCCTAGGTAGTCAACGTTGAGCATCCCGCGGTACAGGCGGTCAACGTCGGGCGTGGGGTTGATCACCGTCAGGTCGGCCACGCCCACCACGAGCGTGGCGAAGCGCATCCTGTCAGACAGGCTGACGAAGGCGCGCGCCTCGTCGTCGGGTATCGTTATGCGGCGCACCTCGCAGCCACCCACCGTGCAATAAGCGCCGGTGGCCGTTATGTAGCCGTCGATAAGGTGCTCTATGTCACCAAGGTTGTTAATCAGCCGCATCGGCCTTCCCGTCGAGATGATTATCTTTACGCCGCGGCGGCTGGCCTCGGTTATGGCCTCTACGGCCGACCGCGGTATGCTGTGGGTGTTGAAACTGACAAGGGTGCCGTCGATGTCGAAGAACAGTGCTTTTATCATTATTTTCAGGAGTTAAAGGAGTTAAAGGAGTTAGAGGAGTTAAAGAAGTTAAAGGAGTTAGAGAAGTTAAAGACAAATGCGTCGTTGCTGCATGGCTGTTTAATTTTTACTTTTTAATTTTTAATTGTTAATTTTTAATTCCGCCGTAATGCGGCTGCTGCAAAATTACGGCATTTGCGCTTTATTCATGCCGGGTATGTGATAATAAATGTTTACTATTTCGATAAAAATCTTCATGTTAGACATTAATTAACATATATTGTTCAAATATTTTACACCTATTCATTATTTTGTCACAATTTACTGAAATATTCATTTTATGGCATTAAGGAAATATCTTTACACGCTCGTGGCGGCCGCAACGCTCGGCCTCACGGCGTGCGA
>CAJMAO010000149.1 GCA_905211345.1 uncultured Prevotella sp. | reverse complement strand
TACTCATGACTGAATAAGCAATACAACATAACAAACCTAAAATATCAAGACAATGAAAACGTTTTCAACAAAGTGCCGCAAGTCACTCATAACACTTGCATGCGTGATAGCAGCAATCGCGCTCGTTGCAGTTCCACAAAACGTATCTGCCAAGAAAAAGAAGATAGGCATACAGCTCTATTCCGTAATGGACGCGATGAACAAAAACCCGCAGAAGTCCATTGAACGCCTGGCTGCAATGGGGTACAACAGCGCCGAGCTGGTGCAGTGGGGAGGAGACCCCAAGGTGTTCGGCATGCCGGCCGACGAGTTCAAGAAACTGTGCGACGCAAACTCCATGAAAATCGTGTCCACACACTCCAGCATACAGGAAGACAAGAACAAGGAAGAAGAGATAATGAACCGCTGGCGCGAACTGTTCAAGATACAGAAAGCCTGCGGTGGCAAGTACTTCGTCATCCCGAGCTACGGCGTTGACTACACCGTACAGGGACTGCAAGACATGTGCAACTACTTCAACAAAGTGGGCAAGATAGCGCAGGAATACGGACTGACACTCGGCTACCACAACCACTCTAACGAGTTCCAGAAACTGAAAGACAGCGACGACGTGATGTGGGAATACCTCGTAGAGCACACCGACCCGCAGTACGTATGCTTCGAGCTCGACGTGTATTGGTGCGCCAAAGGCGGCAAAGACCCCGTGGAATACCTGAAGAAATACCCCAAGCGCATACAGCTGCTACACATAAAGGATGACTTCGTTATCGGCGAAGGCACGGTCGTTAACTTCGAGAACGTGTTCAACCAGTTCTACAAGAACAAGATGAAAGATTTCTTCGTTGAGATAGAAATCCCGCAAAGCCTGCGCGACAAGACCAATGCCGACGGCAGCAAATACAACAACGACCAGATAATGGAAGAAATGTTCAAGGCTGCTGAAAAGAGTATGCAATATCTTAAGAACGCAAAATTCGTGAAATAAAATAAGGCAATCCATTATGCGTGCGTCCATAGGCCGCACGGCAGGATACGCCGCAGATATTTCGGCCGGGGCAATCAATGTTGCCACGGCC
>CAJMAO010000148.1 GCA_905211345.1 uncultured Prevotella sp. | reverse complement strand
AAGGCGGGGCGCACGGAGTTCGTCGGAGTGTTGCGCCGCCACGGCCGTATGCACCCAGAAGTGGCCGATTTCCCTTGTCGTGAGTTCTATTCAAAAGAGATGTTAAGTCCCGTGCCGCTGCCCCATCAGCAGGAAACCGCCCTGCAATATGCCGACATCGGCATGGCCGACGGTCTCGACACGCTGCTGCGCGGCCACCGCATGGTGTTCATCCCGTCGCGCCTGTGCCGCCGACCCGATGTTTCCGACAAGGTGAATACTGACGAGGCTGCCGTCGTGGCCGAAGTGTTGCGCCGCGTAAGGCTCATGACAGGCGACGGTTTCGACGCTTCGCGCACCGTAGGAGTAATCGTGCCGTACCGCAACCAGATAGCCGTGATACGCAAGGAGATAGAAAAACTGGGGATGAAAGAGCTTGAAGACGTGTCGATTGACACCGTGGAACGCTATCAGGGCAGCCAGCGCGACGTGATAATATACTCGTTTACGGTGCAGAGCGAGTGGCAGTTGGAGTTCCTCGCGGGCAGCTGTTTCGACGACGACGGGCGCACTATCGACCGCAAACTCAACGTCGCACTGACACGCGCGCGCCGCCAGATGATAATGACAGGCAATGTAGACGTATTGTCGAAGAACGCCGTTTTCCGTGAGCTGATTGATTATGTTAAGGGTAAGGGAGGAATGGCCTGAAAATAAAAATGGGACTCCGCTGAGTCCCTCATTCCATTGTTAACCTTAAATCTAATACTATGAAAAACACAGTGCAAAGATAATAGTTTTTCTTTAAATTGCCTATTTTTGTACGATATTTTTACTAAAAGGCATAAATTTATTGATTTATATCAAATATCCGGGCTTGTTTTTATGTTTTTTTGATAGCCATTACGCCTCTTGCCGGGGGTTGTCCGTAAGGCCGTTCGTAACCCCTTTGTAACCTGTTGATTACTAGTATGTTTACAAAAGGTGGCCTTTTGCGTTGTAAAAGGCCACCTTTTGGCGTGCGATTTGCGGCCTTTTGGAAGGCAAAAGGCCACGTCTTGGGTTCATCCGCAGTTCAGGTGTATGTGTTGAAATAAAAAAGCGGAAGTTG
>CAJMAO010000147.1 GCA_905211345.1 uncultured Prevotella sp. | reverse complement strand
TTGTGCGCCTTCGGCACCGGCTTTCTGAGGTTTTGCCATAAGTCCGCGCATACCGGCCAGCTGGGCAATCTGGTCGGCCGAACCACGTGCTCCCGAGTCAAGCATCATGAATACGGCGTTGAAGCCTTGGTCGGCTTCGGTCATCTGTTTCATGAGCGTTTTCTTAAGATCGGAGTTAACATGCGTCCATGCGTCGATAACTTGGTTGTAGCGTTCGTTGTCGGTTATGAAACCCATGTTGTAGTTGGCAGTGATTTGCTCGACTTCATCGTTGCCACGTTTCACGATTTCTTCTTTCTCCTTGGGAATGATGATGTCGTCGAGGTTGAACGAAAGGCCGCCCACGTAAGCCATGCGGTAGCCGAGGTTCTTGATACCGTCAAGGAACTCGCAGGCACGTGCCATGCCGACTGCTTTTATTACTTGCGAAATAATGTCGCGAAGTGATTTCTTAGAGATGATCTTGTTTATGAAACCAACTTCTTCAGGTATTATTTCGTTTACGATAACGCGTCCGACAGAAGTTTCAACAAGGCGTTTTTCAAGGATTCCGTCATCGTTAAGGTCGTTTACAAGCACTTTTACCGGTGCGTGTATGTCGACACGTTTTTCATTGTATGCAATTATGGCTTCCTCCGGACCGTAGAAAGTAAGCCCCTCGCCTTTAGTGCCAGGACGTAGTTTTGTGATGTAATAAAGGCCGAGCACCATGTCCTGTGAAGGAACGGTGATAGGTGCTCCGTTTGCAGGGTTCAAGATGTTGTGGCTTTGTAACATCAGTATCTGCGCTTCGAGTATGGCCTCGTTGCTCAAAGGCAAGTGAACTGCCATCTGGTCGCCGTCGAAGTCGGCATTGAACGCCGTACATGCCAACGGGTGCAGCTGGATAGCTTTTCCTTCTATCATCTTTGGCTGGAAAGCCTGGATACCCAAACGGTGGAGTGTCGGCGCACGGTTTAGCAATACGGGATGGCCTTTCATCACGTATTCGAGGATGTCCCAGATTATCGGGTCCTTGCGATCGACTATCTTTTTCGCGCTTTTTACTGTTTTTACGATGCCGCGTTCTATGAGTTTGCGGATTATAAACGGCT
>CAJMAO010000146.1 GCA_905211345.1 uncultured Prevotella sp. | reverse complement strand
ACGCTTTCTTTGAACAATGCAGCGTTTGATCTGTACAACAAATATCAGGATATGGTTAATCTGAAAGGCTGGAAGGCAAGCGGTGACAGTTTCCTGCATGTTGACGTCGATGTTGAAAACTTAACCGCCGACATGCTCAACATCAACGGCAACGTCGAAGGAACCACCAAACTGGTGCTTTATCCGACCTCAGACAAAGACATCCGCGGCGAAAGCATCCTGTTTGCACAATCGCAAAACGATACGAAGGGCAACAAGGATTCCTTCAAGGTCTGGCGCGTTTACAGAAGTCCTTACATGTTTGAAACCAAATATACCAAAACCGGCGAAAACGCCAACAAATGGGAACTGGAAATGAACGATACGGTTAATCCGGATGCCGGTGCCGAGCCGGATTTTCCGGAAATAAACGCAATCGGCAAGGCAGAGGTTGCGCCGGAAGTGATCGGTTACCAGTCGGTTACCGCTGCCGCCGTGGCTCAGAACGCCAACCTGATCTATAACGTCATGAACAAGGTGACCGACAATCGTCTGTATTGTCCGGGCTGCGGCTTCTATGATTATTACTGGAACGGCGAAGCTTTCCATAACCTCTGGGTTAATCCGGTTTACACTTCGCTCTCCATCAAATCCCCGACCGAGATTGACGCCGACGTCTGGGGGATTGAGGCCGGCGGCGATTTGCAGCATGACCTCAACAACAAGCTCGGTCTGTTTGTGTCCTACCGCAAGGGCAGCTACGACATGAACGGCGACGGCAAACATTACTACTCGACCGTCGGTTCGGAAATCGACATCGATTCCTATCTGGCCGGTCTGTATTACCGCTATGACCGGAACAACTGGTATGCATTTGCCACTTTATACGGCGGTATTCAGCAGGCGGATATTAAGACCGACGACGGGGTCAAATCCGACACCGACGGGGTTGAGTTCGGCGCAAGCTTGGAGGCCGGGTACGACTACAACCTGACGGATACGGTATACTTAACACCGAGCCTGGGCGTATTCTATACGCAGGTCAACTATGACGACGCGACCGACAGCGTGGGCAAGAAGGCGGAATATAACGACCTTAAGCAAATTGAACTGGAAGCGGGCGTTAAGCTGACGAAAGCATTCCGTCTTGACGAAGGCTATGCTAACGTCTATGTCAAACCGAGTGTCGTGCAGACGCTTGTCGACGGCGACGAAGTCAATATCACCGGTTTGGGCAAAGTAAACACGCTTGACGAC
>CAJMAO010000145.1 GCA_905211345.1 uncultured Prevotella sp. | reverse complement strand
GGTAAGGCCGGTGTCGCCGTTGGGGCCGCCGATAACAAACTTACCAGTAGGGTTTACCAGATATTCTATGTCGCCGCCGAACAGGGCCAGCACCTTCTCCGAATGTATCTGCGCCTTCACGCGCGGCATGAGTATGTTCACAACGTCGCTCTTTATGCGCTCCAGCATCCGCGCGTCGTCCGTGTCAAACTCGTCGTGCTGCGTCGACACTACTATCGTCCTTATCTTCAGCGGCGTGCCGTCGTCGGCGTATTCCACGGTCACTTGGCTCTTTGCGTCGGGACGCAGGTAGGTCATCACCTTACCTTCCTTCCTTATGTCGGCCAGCACGCGCATTATCAGCTGCGCAAGGTCGAGCGTCACGGGCATGTAATTCTCCGTCTCGTTACATGCGTAACCGAACATCATGCCTTGGTCGCCGGCGCCCTGCCCTTCCTCGTCGCCGTTGTCTACGCCGCGGTTGATGTCATCGCTCTGCTCGTGGATGGCATTCAGTATGCCGCACGAGTCGCCGTCAAACTGGTATTCCGACTTCGTGTAGCCTATCCGCTTTATCGTGCGGCGCGCTATGGTCTGCAGGTCGATGTACTCCGAGCTGCGCACCTCGCCGGCTATTACCACCTGGCCCGTGGTGACAAGCGTCTCTACGGCCACTCGGGCATGGTCGTCATACGCTAGGAACTGGTCGAGTATGGCGTCCGATATTTGGTCGGCAACCTTGTCGGGATGCCCTTCCGACACTGATTCTGAAGAAAACAAATATGACATATTCAGCTTATTTTTACTAAAACAGGGTGCAAAGTTACGCCATTTCGCAATAACGGCAAAATAAAACAATGTATTTCAAGCGAAATTTGTTTTGCCCGTTTGCCGTCTTTTACGTTCCGAAAGACGGTCTTTCACACGCCAAAAGGCCACCTTTCGGAGCACGAAAAGCGGCCTTCCGCAAACCGTTGAGCGTCAATATGTTACAACGGCGCAAACCGGCATGGAGGCTTCACACGGCCAATGTGCCGGGCAACGGGTTGTTTTTCTTCATTACGTTGCGCAACTCGTCGGCGTCGAAGGTGAACACATGGCCCAGCACTCCAACCGAAACCACCCGCGACCCCTTGCCGTAATCTATCCTGCCGACAGAGAACAGCACGTAATTGTCCACCCTCATGAACTGCCCTACTACGGCATCGGCGAAGCGGGCCACTATCATGTCGCCCAGCGTACCGCCGAAAAAGCCCAGCAAGTCGTCGCCGCCGTCCT
>CAJMAO010000144.1 GCA_905211345.1 uncultured Prevotella sp. | reverse complement strand
CCGCGCCCACGATGGACACGGGCGTGACGGACACGCGCTTGTTGACGATGGGAATGCCCAGCTCGGACGACAGCTTCTCCCCGACCTTGACGAGAGTGAAGAAATAAATGCCTGCTCCGTAAAAATAACCGTTGACGTTGACGGCAAGGACGAGCAGTGGCTTCTTATGTTCAAGAACGAAACACATAACCACCCCACTGAGATTGAACCTTTCGGTGGTGCGGCAACCTGCCTCGGCGGTGCTATAAGAGATCCGCTTTCGGGTCGTTCTTACGTTTATCAGGCTATGCGTGTAACGGGCGCTTCGGATCCCCTGCTCCCTGTTGACAAGACGATCCCCGGCAAGCTCCCTCCGAGAAAGATAACAACAACAGCCGCACAGGGCTATTCGTCATACGGTAACCAGATTGGTCTTGCAACAGGTCACGTTGCCGAGATATATGACCCCGGATATATGGCTAAGCGTATGGAGATAGGCGCTGTAATCGGTGCCGCTCCTGCCGAGAACGTTGTCCGTGAACGTCCCGTCCCCGGTGACATAATAATCCTGCTCGGCGGCAGAACAGGCCGTGACGGTTGCGGCGGTGCTACAGGCTCATCAAAGTCGCACAGCGTTGAATCGCTCGAAACCTGCGGTGCTGAGGTTCAGAAGGGTAACGCTCCCGAAGAAAGAAAGCTCCAGAGATTATTCCGTGACAAGAACGCAACAAAGCTGATAAAGCGTTGCAACGACTTTGGTGCAGGCGGTGTTTCCGTAGCCATAGGCGAGCTTGCTGACGGTCTTGAGATAAACCTCAACGCAGTTCCCAAGAAGTACGACGGTCTTGACGGCACAGAGCTTGCCATCTCTGAGTCGCAGGAAAGAATGGCGGTTGTAGTTGACAAGAACGATGTTGACAAGTTCATTGCTCTTGCAGGCAAGGAAAACCTTGAGGCTACTCCCGTTGCGATAGTTACCGAAAACCCCAGACTCAAGATGAACTGGAACGGCAAGACTATCTGCGACATTTCAAGAGAATTCTTAAATTCAAACGGTGCGGAAAAGCACACGGATATATATGTTCCCGCTCCTGCTGTCAGCTACTCTACAGGCAGACACAACACTAAGGAAGAATGGGAAAAGCTCGTTACCGACCTTAACGTATGCTCACAGAAGGGTCTTGTACAGCGCTTTGACTCAACAATCGGTGCAGGTACTGTACTTATGCCTTATTCTGGCAAGACACAGCAGACACCCGTACAGGCTATGGCGGCAAAGCTCCCCGTACTTTCGGG
>CAJMAO010000143.1 GCA_905211345.1 uncultured Prevotella sp. | reverse complement strand
CTCTTTATCACGGCGTGCACCAGCCGCCACGACTTCACCTCGCCGTCGCCGTCCATGTTGAACACTGCGCTGTACGTCAGCTTCTCCTCGTCGGGGCGTAGCGAGCACACGTAGTTGCACAGGCGCTCGGGCAACATCGGTATCGTGCGGTCAACGAGGTAGACGCTCGTGGCGCGCTTCTGGGCTTCCTTGTCGATTATGGAACCTTCGGTGACGTAATGGGACACGTCGGCTATGTGTACGCCCACCTCCCACAGGTTCTTGCCCAGCTGCCTGATCGACAGCGCGTCGTCGAAATCCTTGGCGTCCTTGGGGTCTATGGTGAAGGTGGTAACGTCGCGGAAGTCCTCGCGCTCCTTGTAATCCTGCTCGGTAATCTCGCCAGTTATCTTGTCGGCGGCTTCCTCTACGCGCTTCGGGTACTTGTAAGGCAGGCCGTACTGAACCAGTATAGAGTTCATCTCCACGTCGTTGTCGCCCTGCTCGCCCAGCACGTCGACCACTTCGCCCATGATGTTCTTGTTGTCGCCGTCAGGCCATTTGGTCACTTTCACCACTGCCTTCTCGCCCGTCTTGCCGCCTTTCAGCTTGTTCTTTGGTATGATGATGTTGTTGGCGAACAGGTTGCCGTCGGGCACGAGGAAAGCGAAGTCGCGCTCTACGCGCAGCTTGCCTACGAACGAGTCGCGGGCACGCTCTAGTATCTCGGTCACCATGGCCTCCTTGATGTGCTTCTGGCGGCGCGCCATGAAGGTTACGCGCACACGGTCGCCCGTAAGCGCCGACTTCGAGTTTCGCTCGGCCACGAACACCGGCTGCGTGCCGTCGTCGGGCACGAAGCTGTTCTTGCCGTTGGGCTTGCGTATGAACCTGCCCTCCTGCACCTGCCCTTTCAGGTTGAGCTTATATGAGTTCTCGCCGGTCTTTACCAGTATGTCGTCCCACGCCATGTCTTCCATTATATCAACGGCCAGCATCTTGGCCGGGTGGGTGACTAGCCTCAGCTCCTTGAATATCTGCTTGAAACTGAGCTGCTTGTCGGGATACCGCATGAACAGGTCTTGCAGCATGTCGGCCAGCTTGTTCTTGGTCAGTCTCTTGTTCTTGTTTTTTTCCTTCATAATATGTCGTGTGTTTCGTAGTGTTTTTTATCTTACGGCTTCGCGCCCGGCGCAAGTCCGTCAGTGCGAAGTTACGAAAATAATCGCACACCTTCGCTTTTTGTTATGATTATTTTGCAATAAACGCCGACGGGCCTGACGGTTCATCCGCAGTTCAGGTGTATGTGTTGAAATAAAAAAGCGGAAGTTGCAG
>CAJMAO010000142.1 GCA_905211345.1 uncultured Prevotella sp. | reverse complement strand
CAGCAGGGATGCCGGCGGCTGTATGTCATAGTAGTTCTGGCTGCCGCTGAGCACGCCCATGATGCTCTCGTCGGGCTCGTCGGACAAAGCTATGAACGCCTCTTTAGACTTAGAGCAGTCGAAGTTGACGTTCTTTATCGACAGGCCGGTCGAGGTCATGATGCTCGCGTCGCCCTGAAGCACAACTGTGGCGGGGTTGTCTGCGGCGGTAGAGCGCAGCTGCACGAGCTTGTTGCCGAAGTCAACGTCGCCCGTCATGGTGTATTGTCCGCCGGGCACGAGGTCGTAAGCCATTTCCGTTTCCACTGCTTCTTCAGGCATCGGGTTGTTCGTGATGTACTCGGTTATGTCCGTGCCGTCGGGTATCGTGCCTAAGGCGGCGGTGAAACTGTTGAAAGCCACCTCGGTTGTCGTCTCCGAGTCGGTATTGTTCAGGTCGGCACGGCCCAGCGTCCTGATGCTGAACGTATAGTTGTGCTCAACCTCGCGTGGCACTGCCAGCTGGCATCTGTCAATCACGCTGTCCTGAATGTTGTTGAGGGCAACGGGATTCTCGGCGTCGGTAATGTCGAGCACCGTACACAGATAGCCGCCTGCGCCGCCTACGAACGGCCACGAAATAACGGTCTGCGTACCGTCGACATTCTGCTGGATGGTTATTTCGTCGGCCGTAGGAGTGGTCATTGCGGTGTTCGTGACACTGCTGCCGAACCTCTCGTCCTCGTCAAAACCATCTTGCGCGCATGAAGCGAAGACCAACGTGCCGGCGGCCAAGGCCGTGGCCACGCGCGTCTTCCTACGCAGTAATGAAATGATTTTTTCCATAAGAATGTTATTAAAGTTACACTTAAGTTATAATGTTTTCCCTAAAGTTTTCCTAATTTTAGTATATAGATGTCGACACACCACGTGCAATTCTTAAAGAAGACGTAACTACTTAAAAAATGTAATCAAGTTTTCAAAAAAATAAAACACATTGTTTATGTTAAAATTTTAGCGTGGCGTATATTACTGGCTAAGAGCCGTGCGGAGCGCATTTTTACACCTTATATATTATTATGGCGCGCCGGTTACTGCGGATTTGTAATCCGCAAGTGTTTTTATTACGGTTTTTCAATCAGTTAATGAAATGTAGATTGAAGTCGGCGCGGATTGCAAATCCGCAATGAAATCGGCGGCGGATTGCAACTCTGCCACGACATGAATTGGCGACCGCCGCAACTACTTGAAACAGAGCGTTTTGCAAAAGGTGGCCTTTTGGCTTGCAAAAGACCGTCTTTTACCGACCAAAAGGCCACCTTTTGGAAGTTAAAAGACGGCCTTTCGCAGTTCATCCGCAGTTCAGGCGTATTGGCATTCATGGTAATAGGGTCTCAAAGAGGTCCAACTATGCTTAACCGCATGTGGAGCAAAGC
>CAJMAO010000141.1 GCA_905211345.1 uncultured Prevotella sp. | reverse complement strand
CAGCGCATACAGGATAACATGTTGATACTCTGATTATTAGCGGGAGGCCGCGCCTTGCGTCGCAAGGCACGGCCTTTTACGTTCCAAATGGAATCCGGCCGTGCGCCAACTCCTGTAGAGACGCAATGAATCGCGTCTCCGACTGTTACGGTATAATTGTTTACGGGAAACGCGATGAATAGCGTCTCTACGGCAAGCAGGATGCTGAACTTTACGCCAAAACAGCGTGCCTACGGTGTGAACGGCGGCTGTGACAGTGAAAAAATATGGCGGAAAGCATTGAAAATGAACGGTTTATAAAGGTTAAACACGTGCGGATATATTGTTAAAAGGTCGATAAAGTTGTTAAAGAGACAACCAATGTAATAGATTTTTTATTATCTTTGCCGAAGATTTTTGTGAGGGGTCGGAATTTGTTCCCGTGTAAACGTCTGACCCATGCGCGCGGCACTTGCCGCTCGTCTCAATCTTAATCTATAAAAACAGAATTATGCGTTTGAAACTTACGATAAAGACATTAGCTATTTCGGCCTTTCTTACAATGACTGCCGCCACGGCCACGGCACAGGACCTTTTGGCAAGACAAGCGCCAATAGACAAGAAAATGAAGGCAGTGGACACGCTCGCGCTGCGAAACCTGATACAAAGAGAGCAGATGGGTTCACCGTCGGCACAACTTTACAAGGAGTGGGACAACAAGTACGCCCACCGCGCCACGGCCCTGCCCGACTCGTTCCTAATCAACCTCAAGCATTTCTGCATGCCCACCACGAGCAAGGTTGTAACGTCTAATTTCGGCCGCCGTTGGGGGCGTATGCACAAGGGCATCGACGTGAAGGTGTACATCGGTGACACCATACGCGCGGCGTTCAGCGGAAAGGTAAGGATTGTAAAGTATGAGGCGAGAGGCTACGGCAAGTACGTCGTGATACGCCACTATAACGGATTGGAGACAATCTACGGCCACATGTCGAAGCATCTGGTGAAGGAAAACCAGATTGTAAAAGCCGGCGACCCTATCGGACTCGGCGGCAACACGGGTCGTAGTACAGGTTCGCACCTGCATTTCGAGACGCGCCTGTGCGGCGTTGCGCTTAATCCCGCGTTGATGTTCGACTTCAGGAACCAAGACGTTACGGGCGATACGTATATGTTCCGCCGCAGCACCAACAGCCGTGAGTCGGCCAAGGCCAATGAGTTGAGAGGCAAGGACGCAGGCGAAATGGCATCGGTCGAGAAGCAGTCTGCGGCCAAGAAGTCTGGCGGCGACGTGCGTTACCACAAGGTTAAGCGCGGCGAGACGCTCAGCTCGATAGCAAAGAAGCGCGGCACCACGGTGTCAAAACTGTGCAAGCTCAACCATATAAGCAAGCGTATGCGCATACGCCCGGGCCAGATACTAAGATACTCATAATTGTTAAAGTCGATAATAATCAA
>CAJMAO010000140.1 GCA_905211345.1 uncultured Prevotella sp. | reverse complement strand
TCTTTTGCACGATAAAAGGCCACCTTTTGCAGCACGAAAGGTGGCCTTTTACAACGATACTGATTACCAGACATTTACGCAACAAACTAATAAAGCACCGCCGACGGCAGCAAAAGCAGTAACATTGGTCGGAAAATCGGTAATCCGTCTACACTGAAACACATTATGTTTTTGTAAATTTGCAGTTGAAAAACAATAATAGTTGAATTATAATAAGATATAAAACGATGAGAAATTTTTGCGCTTACGTGCCTACGCGGATATTGTTCGGTTCAGGCATGGTAAAAGAACTGCACAAGCAGGCGTTGCCCGGCAGGAAGGCGATGATAGTGATTTCTAACGGAAAGTCGACCCGCGCCAACGGCTATCTTGACACCGTGGAGGGCGAATTGCAGCAGGCGGGAGTCGAGACCGCACTGTTCGACCGCGTAGAGGCCAACCCGCTGAAGTCTACCGTAATGGCAGGCGCGGCCTTCGCGAATGACAACGGCTGCGACTTCGTTGTGGCCCTTGGCGGCGGCAGCGTGATGGACGCGGCAAAGGTAATGGCTTTCATGGCCGCAAACCCCGGCGACGTGTGGGACTACATAGCCGGAGGCACGGGCAAGGCGCAGCCCCGGCAGGCCGCCCCGCTACCCCTTGTGTGCATAACCACGACGGCCGGCACAGGCTCTGAGGCCGATGCCTACGGCGTGATAAGCAACGACGAGACCAACGAGAAGATTGGCTTCCTCGCCGACTTCCCCGTGCTCTCGATTGTTGACCCCGAACTGATGCTGTCGGTTCCGCCCAAGTTCACCGCCTATCAGGGCTTCGACGCACTGTTCCACTCTACCGAGTGCTACATCTCGTCGACCGCAAGCGCCATGAGCGACATGTACGCCATGGCCGCCATAGAGAACGTTTCGCGCTACCTTGCACGCGCCGTGGCCGACGGCAACGACCTTGAGGCGCGCGAACACGTGGCCTTCGGCAACACCATGTCGGGCATAGTGATGAACATTGCCAGCTGTACGGCCGAACATTCGCTCGAGCACGCCATGAGCGCCTACCACCACGAGCTGCCCCACGGAGCCGGACTGATAATGATTTCAAAGGCTTTCTACGAGTACTTCATCGAGCGCCATGCCTGCGACGAACGTTTCGTGCGCATGGCTCAGGCAATGGGCATGGCCGGCGCCGACAAGCCCGAAGACTTCATAACGATGCTCGTGCGCCTGCAAGAGGCGTGCGGAGTGGCCGACTTGAAGATGAGTGATTACGGCATAAGACCCGATGAGTTTGACACGCTGGCAAGGAACGCCCGCGAGACTATGGGCGGACTGTTCTACGGCAACCCGTGCGAACTTGACCACGTGGGCTGCGTAGAGATACTGAGGAAGTCATACAAGTAACGTATTCAGACGCGATGAATCGCGTCTCTACAGGATTTGCAACACAAGAGACGGCCTTTCGCCTTCCGAAAGGCCGTCTTTTGCACGATAAAAGGCCACCTTTTGC
>CAJMAO010000139.1 GCA_905211345.1 uncultured Prevotella sp. | reverse complement strand
TCCTCGCTTCTTGTGACGGCGGAGCACCGAAAGCAAACCTTAAAACCGAAGTAGACTCGCTTTCTTACGAAATAGGTCTGTCGAATTCGCGCGGAGTAAAGGAATACCTGTCGCAACGTCTCGGAGTTGACACCGCATACCTCGACGAATTCATAAAAGGAGTGAAAGAAGGTGCACAGGCAGGCGAAGACAAGAAAAAAGCAGCACGCTACGCCGGAATACAGATAGGCCAGCAGCTCGGAACCCAAATGCTCAAGGGTGTTAACTACGAGATATACGGCGAAGACAGCACCAAGTCAATCAGCCTCAAGAACCTCGTGGCCGGTTTCGTTGCCGGAACACGCGGCAAGAACATGATAATGTCGCACGAAGAAGCGTTCAAGCGCTCGCAGGTGCTTGTAGACAAGCTCAAGAACGAAACGCTCCTGAAGAGCTTCGGCCCGAACAAAAAGGCAGGCGAAGATTTCATAGCCAAGAAAGCAAAGGAAGACGGCGTTAAGTCACTCCCCGGCGGCACGCTCTACAAGGTTATCAAGGAAGGCGACGGCCCCATTCCCGCTGACTCGTCGAAAGTAATGGTAAGCTACGAAGGCCGCCTTATCGACGGCAACGTGTTCGACAGTTCTTACAAGAACAACAACGGCAAGCCCGTCGAAATACGCGTTAACGAGATGATACCGGGTTGGGTGCAGGCTCTTACCCACATGCCCGTAGGTTCTACGTGGGAGCTTTACATACCGCAGGACCAGGCATACGGAATGCGCAGCGTGGCTTCGCTCATCAAGCCTTATTCGGCACTCGTGTTCAAGCTGGAGCTTGTTGAACTGAAAAAGGACGCTGATTGATGAAAGCGATAACGACTGTTGCTTCGGCGTTCGCGGCCACGATGTTGCTATGCGTCCCGGCCGCAGCGCAGAACAATAACAACACAAGACCGGCAAGCGTGAAGGTGGTAGGGCAGACTGCCCCCGTGTCGACTCCTGCCGACACGGTTTCGCTCAAGGATTTCAGCCTTTACATGGGTGTGGCCCAGACAACGGGGCTGAAGAGTTACATAGCCACCCGCATGAATGTCGACACCACGAAGATGGACGATTTCATGCGTGGCGTGAACGAAATGCTCAAGAAACCCGACGACAAGAAGCTGGCGGCCTATGCAGCCGGCGTGCAGATTGGCCAGCAGCTCATGCAGCAGATTCTGCCTAACGTCAACCAGCGTATCACCGACAAGGCCGGCACGAAGTTCATTGACGAGGACCAGTTCAAGAAAGGCGTAGTGGCCGGAATAACCGGAAAAGGCCTTACTGTAAGCACCGACTCGGCAATGAAGATTGTGCAGAACCAGATGGAGTTCTACAACAACCGGCTCATGGAGCAGAAATACGGCAAAAACCGCGAGGAAGGCGAGAAATTCCTTGCCGAGAACGCCAAGAAGGAAGGCGTGAAGACGCTTCCCGGCTCCAAGGTGCAGTATAAGGTCATAAAGGAAGGCACAGGCGAGAAGCCCCAGGCTACATCGAAAGTCAAGGTTAACTACGAGGGCAAACTGGTGGACGGAACAGTGTTCGACAGTTCGTACAAGCGCAACAAA
>CAJMAO010000138.1 GCA_905211345.1 uncultured Prevotella sp. | reverse complement strand
TGCGGAAGGCCGCCTTTTACATTGTGAAATGTACAAATGGCGGAGAAATAGTGTAGATAAAAAAGTTTAGTAACAGGATAATTTTATAATTTTGCACGGAGAAAAAACAGAAACATTATGACGCTATATCCCAAACTGATAATGGATGCCTTGGCTACGGTGACGTATCCGGGCACGAAAAAGAACCTTGTGGAGAGCGAGATGGTGGCCGACAACCTGCGGATTGACGGCATGAAGGTGTCGTTCTCGCTTATTTTCCCACGTGACACTGACCCGTTCATGAAGTCGACCTTGAAGGCCGCCGAAGCCGCAATACACTACCATGTAAGCAAGGATGTGGAGGTGACGATAGAGGTTGAGACCAAGTCGAAGCCGCGCCCCGAGCCGGGCAAGATGCTGCCGGGCGTTAAGAACGTCGTGGCTGTAAGCTCGGGCAAGGGCGGAGTGGGCAAGAGCACCGTGGCCGCCAACCTCGCAATCGCGCTGGCACGGCTGGGCTATAAGGTGGGGTTGCTCGACACCGACATATTCGGTCCTTCGATGCCAAAGATGTTCGATGTTGAAGACGCGCGTCCTTATGCCGTAAACAAGGACGGGCGCGACCTGATAGAGCCTATCGAGAAGTACGGTGTGAAACTGTTGAGCATCGGCTTCTTCGTAAACCCCGACACGGCTACGCTGTGGCGCGGCGGCATGGCATCGAACGCGCTGAAGCAGCTTATCGGCGATGCCGACTGGGGCGACCTTGACTACTTCATACTCGACACGCCGCCGGGCACTAGCGACATCCACCTGACGCTGCTGCAGACGCTGGCGATAACAGGAGCGGTCATCGTGAGCACGCCGCAGAAAGTGGCTTTGGCCGACGCGCGCAAGGGCATCGACATGTACAGGAACGACAAGGTGAACGTGCCCATACTGGGACTGGTTGAGAACATGGCATGGTTTACCCCCGCAGAGTTGCCCGAGAATAAGTATTACATATTCGGCAAGGACGGATGCAAGAATCTCGCCAAGGAGATGGGCGTGCCTCTGCTGGCGCAGATACCTATGGTGCAGAGTATCTGCGAGAGCGGCGACAACGGTAAACCGTCGGCCCTGAACGCTGACACCATGACGGGGCAGGCGTTCATCAATCTTGCGCAGGCTGTCGTAACCACCGTGAACCGGCGCAATAAGGAACAAGGACCTACGAAAGTGGTACAGGTGAAATGAAAACCAAACACTAAACATCCATCTAAACAAACCTCCCGAGGGGAGGAATCTTGGAATGTTTTGATTGTTTCGTATATTTGCTCAAGCCCGAATTGTTTTACAAATACGGGTGTAACATAATAAAAAGGCTTGTCTGTCCTAACATTACAGACAAGCCTTTTATTATTTGTAGGAGTAATTATGTTCAAATAAGTCAATACTTTAGCTTTTGCAGACGCATCTTGTCATATAGTGTTTGCGGTTTATCGTTTTGCCGTAAGGCGGTAAGTCATGCCGCTTTTCGTGTCTATGTCATATTCATACACTTTTTGCGGTTCATCCGCAGTTTTGGTGTATAGGCATTCGTGGTAATAGAGCCTCAAAGAGGTCCAACTATGCTTAACCGCATGTGGAGCAAAGCGGAACTTGCG
>CAJMAO010000137.1 GCA_905211345.1 uncultured Prevotella sp. | reverse complement strand
CATAATCATAAATTCAGTTGTTGATGGTTATAATGGGACGCACTTTATGCGCCTGTGTCTTGGGCGTTTCCTGCATGGTTCCGCTGGCTGTCGAGTAGAGCCATGCTTTGACTGTCTGCTGTCCTTCCACCTCCGTCGATGTCCAATACCAGCACTCGTCGGCCTCGGTCGGCAGCGGGTCGCCGCCGCATTTCTCGATAATCGGATTGATGACGGTCTGTGCCGAATACAGCAGACGCATCTGTGCCACCGAGGGGATATAGGCGCTCTGTCCGTATTTCCACAAGGCAAAAACGGCTTCAGCCATCGGCGAGGCCGTTTCTTCCGTATCGTACAGGGCGAACGTGTTCTCATTCCCGTCGTATGCAGCAATGTCCGCCGACGTACCCTGCTCGACACCGAGGCTGTCGGCAAAAGCCTTCGGCGTCATGTCCCACAGATAGACGGCATAGCCGTTTCCTTCCGTTTCCCCGTCCGAATAGGTATGGAAGACGACGGCAATCGCCTGTTTCCCGGAATTTTCATACTCGCTGTACGGCACGGCCTTGCCGTCCACGCAGAGGACATGTCCGGGACGTACCGTCTTGTCGGGTTCTTCTATATGTGCGTCGCAGGCAGCCAATGCCCCGGTTATGAGGAGAACCGGCACTACCTGGCACGTTTTTCTGATAGTGTTCTGTTTCATCTTTCCCTTATTTTATAGGTAGTTTAATACCGAGGGCAACTCCTATACGCAGCACATCGGCCCCCTTTATCATCACGTCTCCCTTGACTTGCCAGTATAGCGTCCAGCCCGCCCGCAACACATAGTTGTGCTCGTAGCCGAAATGCAGTCCTGCAAGGAACTTCTTCGTGTCGCTTCCGCCCGAAGCCCCGATTCGGAGGCTTCCGTAATGGTTGCGTCCCCTCGTGACGCAGGGTTTGTAAGCCACGCCGAAGCTGTAGGTGCGGTAGTTCCGCCAGAAAGATTTCGGGCATACATGCTTGCAGGATTCGCACTCTGCCCATTGCAGGTAGCCGTTGGCAAAGAACTCCCACGCATGGCGGTAGTTCATCTCGTGTTCGTAGGCCAGCGTCACGTCCAGCCCGTTCTTGTACAGCAGCCCCGCACCGAGTGAGAGGCGGCCGCTGCCTCGCTGTGCATACGCTCCTACGGCGAGGCACATGCAGGCAATCGTCAGGATAATCGTCTTTTTCATCGTCATTCCTCCTCCAGCAATGCCGCGCTGAACGAATCGGCTGACAGCACGTCCTCATAGTCGATATTCAGGCTGATGTTACGCCCGCTGATTTGTTTCTCCGTCATCTCGATGGTCAGCACCTTGTCGTTCGGGAACGTCATTTTCTTGACCACGACCACATTCCGGTAGCCGTGCCGGAACGTCTTGCCCGCCTCCAGCACCAGTGCCGGGGTCAGTTCGATGACCTGTGCGTTGGTCGCCTTGGTCAGTTTCTTGTCTGCCAGCTTCACCCGTATCTCGTCGATGTCGAAGCGGATGTTCGTCCGGTTCTCTATCGAGAAGTCGATGAAGAAATACTCACCCACGGAGTAGATGTTGTTCAGCCGCATGGTCATGCGATGTGCCTTGGTGGCGACGTTGCGGATCTTCGCGGGCGAGTTCCAGATACGCCGGG
>CAJMAO010000136.1 GCA_905211345.1 uncultured Prevotella sp. | reverse complement strand
CGTCGCTGAACACGGCGCTGTTCAACGCGGCGAAGAAGTTGTCGCGGTAAGGCACCACCGAGCCGATATACTCGCGCACGAGGTCGGGATGGTTCTTTATGGCGTCGCCTATGGAGCAGAAGATAATACCCATCTCGGCCAGCTTCTCCTTGTAGGTAGTCTTCACCGACACCGAGTCCATGATGGCGTCGACGGCCGTCTGTCCGCTCAGAATGAGGCGCTCCTCAAGCGGAATGCCCAGCTTGTCGAACGTCTTCATCAGCTCCGGGTCAATCTCCTTCTTGCCCTCGTCCTTCTTTTTCGCCATGGGGTCGGCGTAGTAAGAGATGGCCTGATAGTCGATGTCGGGCACATTGACGTGCCCCCACGTCGGCTGCTCCTGCGTCTGCCAGTAGCGGAAGGCCTTCAGGCGGAAGTCGAGCATCCATTCCGGCTCGCCCTTCTTCTGCGATATGAGGCGCACCACGTCCTCATTAAGCCCCGTGTCTATTATGTCGGTATGTACGTCAGTAGTAAAGCCGAACTCATATTTCTGCTCGGCCACTTTCTTGACGAACTCATTATTGTTGTTGCTTACATTTTCCATTTGTCTCTTTTCACCTGATGCCGTTCCCTATAGGAACGCGCGCTGTAAGTTTGCAAAGATAATAAATAATAAGGTGGAAAACAAAAAAACAGGGCATAAAAAAATCAAACGACATATCCGCCCTTGCGCAACTCGGCCACGGTAGACAACAACTCGGCATACCATGCTTCGCCGAAACGGCGCACGAGCGGCCCTTTCAGGAATTCATACACATGCAGGCCTAATTCCACTCCTTTCTTACGGGCCGCCCCGCATACGTTCCATTTATGATAATTAAGACCTACAAGACCGTTTGACAGCCGCTTTTCACGTATAGGGTAAAGGGCGCAGCTTATCGGTTTACAGAAGTCCGCGCGCCCGGCGCGATACGCCTTTTCCAGCAGACATAGGCACACTCCGCCCTCATGGCAGGCAAAAGCGCAGTCGCGTCCGTCAACAATGCTCGTCACAAGGTCGCCCTCTGGGTCGTTGTAAGCCACGCCTTGACGGTCGACAACGGCCTGCGCGCCGGCCGACATTTGCGACCACACCGCATCGAGCGATTCTTCTATCGCGGCTATCTCGTCAAGCGTGACTGGCGCGCCAGCGTCTCCCTCTACGCAACATGCGCCCTTGCAGGCGTCGAGGTCGCAGCAGAACATTTCCGTTATAATATCGGGCGATAAGAGAACGTCGCCCACTTGAATTATCGGCAATTCACGATTCATAACTTCACGATTCAAAATAACAACAGGTATTATTCATCCATAACGCATAATGCGCAATCCACAATCATGGCATCCGCCAAATTATGAATCATGAATTATGAATTATGAATTAAATCATTCACCACTTTATCGGCTCCTTTCCGTACTGCGCGAGATATTGGTTGGCAAGGCTGAAGTGATGATTGCCGAAGAATCCGCGGTGGGCCGACAGCGGCGACGGGTGGGCCGAGCGCAGTATAAGGTGGCGCGACTGGTCTATCAGCTGAGCCTTGCCGCCCGCGTAGCTGCCCCAAAGTATGAACACCAGATTGTCCCTGTCTGCCGACAGGGTCTTTATCACCGCGTCGGTAAACTCCTCCCAGCCACGCCGCTGATGGCTCCCGGCGGCGTGGGC
>CAJMAO010000135.1 GCA_905211345.1 uncultured Prevotella sp. | reverse complement strand
CTCGGCCTCAGCCTTGCGTATACGGGCCTGCGCCTCGCCCTCGGCGTTTAGTATAGCCATCTGCTTGTCGGCCTCAGCCTTGTTGATGATGGCCGTCTTTTCGCCTTCCGATTTCAGTATGGCGGCAGCCTTCTCGCCTTCGCTCGTAAGTATGGTGGCACGCTTGTTACGCTCGGCCTGCATCTGTTTCTCCATCGCCTGGAGCACGCTTTCGGGCGGGGTGATGTCCTGCAGCTCCACGCGGTTTACCTTAATGCCCCATTTGTTGGTAGCATCGTCAAGCACGGCGCGCAGTTTTGTGTTTATGGTATCGCGCGATGTGAGCGTCTGGTCAAGCTCAAGCTCGCCGATGATGTTGCGCAACGTGGTCTGCGTCAGCTTCTCTATGGCGTTCGGCAGGTTGTTGATTTCATATACGGCCTTGAACGGATCGACTATCTGAAAATACAACAAGGCGTTGATTTGCGTCTGAACGTTATCCTTGGTGATAACGTTCTGTTTGTCAAAATCATACACCTGTTCGCGCAGGTCGATTGAATCGGTGTAAATATACCTGCCCCTGCGCACGGCCACAATCTCCTTGGCACGGTCGATAAAAGGTATTATTATGTTGATGCCCGGCCTCAACGTGGCGTAATATTTACCGAGACGCTCTATTATCTTGGTCTCAGACTGTGGGATGATGACAAGGCTTTTCTTGACCACCACCAGCGCGCAGATTACCAGCGCGACAAGAACGATTACGAATGTGTTCATGTTATATAAAATTATTGGTTGTTTTATCAGTCAACACCCACCCCAACCCTCCCCAAGGGAGGGAGCTTGATTAGCGTCGCAAGTTAATAAAATATATTTTGTTGGTTATCACTTTTTATGAACGGGGCTGACATTCCAGACTACCGCTGCCGGTATCCTGACTCCCTCCCTTTGGGAGGGTTGGGGTGGGTGTTACCGTTATTATTATACTTTCACGACCTACCACGCGGACGTTTTGCCCCAAGGGAATGTAAGATCCGTCGGCCGACACGGCTTTCCAGTCGTCCCCGTCGATTGCCACGCGCCCGTAACCGCCCTGCTCTATGGCCTCGCTCACACGGCCGACGCGGCCCATAAGAGCGTCGGCGTTGCTCAAACGTTCGCGCCGCTTGCCATGAAGTGCCTTGGCCAGCCGCGGCCTGACGAAAAGCAGCGACAGCAGAGACGCTACTACGAACACAGCCAGCTGGCCGTAAAAGCCGATGCCGAAAGCCGAGAATACGGCCGTAACAAGCGCGCCTATGGCGAAACACAGGATGAAAAAGTCGCCCGACGTAAGTTCAAGTATCAGGCAGATGATGACCACCAGCGACCAAAACTGCCACAAGTTGGCTGCAAAATAATCTATCATTTTTACGGTTATGAGGTTTTATGGTTTTACGGTTATGAGGTTCTGAAACCTTAACCGTTGTTTCTGCGAAGATAATCATTTTTATCGGTTGCGGCAAGAAATAACACAAATATTTTCCGATGCCATCTCCAACGGCTGTCGGAACGGCTCGTTCCGGATGTCGAAACCGTAGGCTTTCACGGCTCTTTCCACGACCTTTCACGGCTTGCCTGTAAGTGGCTGACAGTCAGAGGCTTTATAAAAGGCCACCTTTTGGCTTGCAAAAGGTGGCCTTTTAGCGCGCGATTCATGGCCTTTTGCAAGGCAAAATGCCGCATATTGGGTTCATCCGCAGTTCAGGTGTATGGTAGAATCGTGCAGTGCAAACAGTCTTAG
>CAJMAO010000134.1 GCA_905211345.1 uncultured Prevotella sp. | reverse complement strand
CTTAGGCTGTTCGCACTGCACGACTGCGCCATCCAACAGATTTGCGGATGAACCAGGTTTTGGCAAATGGCTTATTGACATAGCTGAAAAAGTGAAAGGTAAGCGAGTGAAGACCCCTTACGTTTCCATGCGTTTGGTTTACTAGTATATGTCGGGAACGCATGTTTGTGTAATTGTATCCATATTGTTTTCATATATCATTTTTTAAGGTTAAAATAATGTTAATGCCATTGTGGCTTTGAAGTTTGGTATTGAAAGTGGTTATATTTGCATATAAATAATGCAAAAATTAAATTCATGTAGTTTTAACCTGTATTGATTTATGAGAAAAATTTTACTCTTTGTGTGTTCGTTCTTCATGACTATTGCGGCATGGGGAACATCAGGCGGCGACGCTAAGGCGGAAAGCCGGCTGACCGTAACTTATCTAGGCGCCCTTGAGACATCAGTGGCTAGGAATGACGCCTCGGATGCTTTCATCGTGCCAGTAGACGTGAGCTTCCTTAACCTTACTGACAAGACTTTGGCCATGCAGGTTGGCGTGGGTTATTATGACGGGTCGGGTCAGCTGGTGTCGGCCACATTCATCAGCGAAGGTGTGTTTGAGCCTACCATGGGCTTCGGACAGGAAGACATGCCCATGCCTCTAGCACAAGGACTGCCCGACGGTACTTACAACGTGAGGCTGCTTAACAGGGAGGACGCTGACGTGTCTTGGAGGCTAATGGACAGGGCCGACCAGTATTACATAGAGATGACGGTCGCAGGCAACACGGCCGAACTGGTAAATCACAACCCAGACGACCCTTCGGGCATACATGGCGTTGAAGTCGGCGGCATGAGACAGGACGGCCCTGTATACAACCTGCAAGGCGTTAGGATGCCCGACGGGGCAAACCTGCCGAAAGGCGTTTACATAAAGAACGGTAAGAAATTCGTAAAGAATTAAGAATTAAGAGTTAAAAATTAAGAGTTAAGAAAATATGCCTTTGTCGCGTTTGCCATCGAAATCATATTTTCTTAACTCTTAATTTTTAATTTTTTATACCTCCTCTCCTTTGAGCGTTGCGCTAGAGCTTGACGTTACCTTTACGCGCACGGTGTCGCCAATGTGGTGCGCGCCCTTGTCGAACACTACTACCTTGTTCTGCGACGTGCGGCCGAACAGCTGGTCGCGGCTGCGCTTGCTGAAGCCTTCCACGAGAACGTCGAACTCGCGGCCCACGTCCATGGCGTTCCTTTCGGCTGATATGCGCGTCTGCAGGCGTATCATCTCGTCGAGGCGGCGCAGCTTCACCTCCTCGGGCACGTCGTCGGGCAGGTGCTTCGAGGCGTATGTGCCGGGCCGTTCGCTGTACTTGAACATGAAGGCGGAGTCGTAGCCCACTTCTTCCATCAGCGACAGCGAGAGGCGGTGGTCGTCCTCCGTCTCGGAGTGGTAGCCCACGAATATGTCGGTGGTTATCGAGCATTCGGGTATCAGCCGGCGTATGGCCTCCACTCGGCCCATGTACCATTCGCGCGTGTACTTGCGGTTCATCAGCTTCAGTATGCGGTCGGAGCCGCTCTGCACGGGCAGGTGGATGTGCTTGCACACGTTGTCGTGCTCGGCTATTACGCGCAGCGTCTCGTCGCTCATGTCCTTGGGGTGGCTTGTGGTGAAGCGCACGCGCATGTCGGGGAACGTCTCGGCAACGAGGGCGAGGAGCCGGGGGAAGCCAAACCCACCCCCGCCCTCCCTAAGGGAGGGAGCTTGATTACCTTTGTCAGTAATGTTTA
>CAJMAO010000133.1 GCA_905211345.1 uncultured Prevotella sp. | reverse complement strand
CTTGGCTCCGCTTACGAGCACCTGCGTCGTAGCCGTAGCCTCCGGGAAAGGGTACTTGCCGTGCATGTCGCTTACGAAATACTTGCGGAACGGGATAAGGAACAATATGCCAAGAACACCGCCCAAGAGCGAACTCAGGAAGATTTCGACGAACGACGCGCCCATGCCCGGATACTTCGCCTCGAGTATGTATATGGCGGGCAGGGTGAATATTGCGCCTGCCACCACTGCGCCCGAGCACGCCCCGATGCTCTGTATGATGACGTTCTCGCCCAAGGGGTTGCGCCGCTTGGCGGCGGTCGACACTCCCACGGCGATTATCGCGATAGGAATGGCGGCCTCGAACACCTGCCCCACGCGCAGTCCTAAGTACGCGGCGGCTGCCGAGAAGAGTATCGTCATAAGCACGCCCCACGTAACCGACCATGCGTTCACTTCCGGATAAGTTCTCCGTGGGTCCATAACCGGGCGGTACTCCTCGCCCTCCTTCAGTTCGCGGAACGCGTTGTCAGGCAACCGCATCCCGTCTTTCTCCAAATCTTCCATGTCGTTTTATTGTTGTTAGTATGAATGTTTCCGGTTTGTCAGGTGTCAGTCTACGATGACTTTCACTGTCTTCACCGTACCGTCGCTCATGCGTTGGCGCACGATATTGAGACCTTTCTGCGGAGCCGAGAGCCTCATGCCCGACGGCGAGTAGTACTCCTTGCCTACCACTTCAGCGCCCGACGCCTCTACGCCGTTGATGCCTGAGGTAACGCCCTCGCCGTAAACAACGTTCAATGTGGCTCCCGCGTAGCGGCTAACCTCACTCTGCACCATGTCGGCAGACATCCCTTCAAGCTCGTAATAGTTGGCGGGGATAAAGTATTCGTTGTCGCCAGACTTGGCCTGACGGTCGCTGTAACCGATGTTTCCCGTTGCCGTTATGTTGTAATCTTTGTAGCTTCCGCTCGTTGCGTAGTTTTTCCAAGGGTTCTTTACGTCTACAAACGCACAACGATCGATATAAACGTTAGACAGATATCCCCCCCCAATGCAATAATTTGTTACGCTGCTTGAATACAGGCAGTTGAGCAGATGCACTTTTCCGAAGCGCACGCGGGGCATACGCTCACGGCATCCCTCGTCCCACCAGCAGGCATAAAACGTAGTGTTCAGATGGCCTTTGTTCTCCGACTGGCTGTCGGAGCCGCCCCACAGATTGCTGAATCGGTGGTCATCTGAACCTCCTGAGCCACCAGGCCACGGGTCAATAAAATACCGGAAGCGGCACCACGTAACCGAAATATTATCTGCAGCGTTGGAACAGTCGAAGTTACCGTCAACGCCATCTTGGAAATCGCAGTGGTCAACCCAAATGTTGTGGCTGTTATTACTGATGAAGAAATTGTCATTTCCGTCAATGTCGTATGCTCCGGCACCTTTAAACGTTACGTTTCTCATTATGATATTCGAACACGTAGTAAAGCGAAGGATGCCGCTTTGGCTGGCATTTGACGAATGGGTCTTGTTCACCAACGCCGAACCGGGAAGTCCGTAGATTGTGACATTGCTCGCACGGTTGACCGAAAGCTGGCTTGTAAACCCAATCTCGCCTTGTATATAAATGGTTCTAGGTGTTGCCTGGCGGTTAAGTTCTTTCCTTAATTCAGTGTAGTTTGTAACCAATACGGGATTCTCGTCGTTGCTTCCTGTCACCTCATAAGTTGCAGGAGAGTCATAATTCCCTGACGATTGGTAAGCTACAGTCGCCCACCCCACGGGCCGATTGTAGTCGTAGGCCGACATCTGGGCCTTCACTTGCGCCGCGCCTAATACAAAGAGCGC
>CAJMAO010000132.1 GCA_905211345.1 uncultured Prevotella sp. | reverse complement strand
CTTGTCACCGTCGCGAAGCTCGAGGGCTTCGTTCTCACCGGTAGACGCTCCTGACGGAACGGCCGCGCGGCCCATTACGCCGTTTTCAAGGGTTACTTCTACTTCAACCGTGGGGTTGCCTCTTGAGTCGAGGATCTCTCTTGCATGAACTTTCTGGATCTTCATAATTACATTAAGTTTTATAGAGTCTTAATAGTATTCCGCTTCATTCGCGTGCAAAGTTACTGCAAAATCGGCAAAACGTATAAAGTTATAATACCTTATTTTATGCGTGTTTAAGTTTTTTAATAAAAAAGAACGGTGACCGCAGGAACGGCCGACGCCGCGCGTAAAACAGGACATCGGCTGTTCCTGCACATTAAAAAGACACGAACGCCGGCGCCCACCTGACGTAGAGACGCGATTCATCGCGTCTCCATCAAACGATTCTGTTTTTGCGTAGGGAGACGCGATGAATCGCGTTGGGGATTACAGCACGGGTGAACGGGAGACGCGATTCATCGCGTCTCTACAGGAATTGCTGTACAATCTGAACTGCGGATGAACCCGATTTGCGGCCTTTCGCCTTCCAAAAGACCGTCTTTCGCACGCTAAAAGGCCGCCTTTTGCAATGCAAAAGACGGCCTTTTATAAACCATTGAGCCTCAACGTGTTACGCGGCAGACCGGAAACGGGGCTGACGACTACTCGTTAAGCGTCACCTTGCCGTTCTCGTCGACGGTGTAGTTCAGCTCGTAGAACACGATTGACGTCTTCCCGGCGTTCGACACGGTCTCCTTGCCTTCCTCCACGACGTTGAGTACCAGCTCCGTCGGAGTCTTGTCGTAGGTGTTCGTAGAGAAGCTGTCGACCGACTTGTACGTGTACCCCTTCGGTATCAAAGCCTTGGCGTCCTCTATCATCTTGGTGTATTTCGCGGCGTCGATTTTATCCAAATCGAGCGCAGGGTAGTCCTTAGGGTCGTCATACTTGTCGCCCTTGGCGAAGCTGGTGTCGTCAAGGTCGCCGGCCTTCCAGCCGAGCTGGGCGATGAAAGTCTGCTGCCACGCCTTGCCGTCCTTGTCGATCATGAAGAAACGTATCGACGAAACCTTGCCCGTAAGCTCGTCGTCGCCGATGCCTTCGCCCCAGTCAACCGACACGATTTTCCACTGCGCGGGGTCGAACTGCGACTTGGCCAGTTCCTTGGCCTTCTCCAGCACTTCCGGCGAATCGGTCTTCATGCCGACGAGTTTTGAAGCGACGTCGCCGCACGACGTCATGACCAAGGCCGCAAGGGCCAGCAAAATAACTTTTGATTTCTTGAACATAGCGTTTTGTTTTTATTAAGGTTATACATAAAGTTTACACTTCCTGATGTCCCCAAAAGGAACGGCTGCATCCTATATTCGTGCAACAAATATAGGGATTTTGCATTTACCCCCCCCGAAAAATTAACGTTATATAAGGAAAATAGTGTGTTTTTAAGGAAATAACACCCTCCCTACCCTCCCTAAGGGAGGGCCGGGGTGGGTGTTTTTACTGTTTTTTTATTACTTTTGCCCCATGATTATGACACAAAAAGATTATCTTGACGATGCTGTCGGCTTGCTCCGCAGGCTCATAGCCACACCGTCAGTGAGCCGCGACGAGGCCGCCGCGGCCTCAATTATCGAGGACGAGCTGCGCCGCCTAGGCTTCACGCCGCGGCGCGAGGGCAACAACGTGTGGGCCGTAAGCCCCGGATATGACGGCGCGAAGCCCACGCTGCTGCTCAACGCGCACGTGGACACGGTGAAGCCCGTGGCCTCGTGGACGCGCGACCCTTACTCGCCCGACATCGTGGACGGCCGCCTTTACGGCTTAGGCAGCAACGACTGCGGCGGCGGACTGGTGGCCTTGCTTCAGGCGTTCCGCCGCCTGTCACAGGG
>CAJMAO010000131.1 GCA_905211345.1 uncultured Prevotella sp. | reverse complement strand
AGCCGGGACAACCGGGCGAGGATGGCGACGACGCGCCAGCGCCGCAGATAGCACTCGGCCGCACGCTGATGACAACCGGAAACGTGACTTCATACGGCATCGACGGGAAACAGGAGAGCAGCCCGACATACGACGCATGGTATATCAGCGTTGACGGCGGCAATACGTGGTACCGCATAAGCGGCGACAAGGGCGAAACCGGCGAAACCGGACCCGAAGGGCCGCAGGGCGAACAGGGAGAGCAGGGCGACGCTTGGCTGGCTTGCGCGCCTGAAATATCAGAGGACGGGCTGTATTACATATTCACCCTGTCTGACGACGACAACACCGACCTTTCAGACAACCCCACGTTCAAAGTGCCTGTGTACCAAGCGTTCAGCATCGGCACGGGAATACTTTTAATAACCAATGAAACCACCGAAATCGATATAACGCCGCCCGCCGGCACGACCGCTGACGACTACCAAGCCCTGATAGCGAAGATAACGCCCGAGGACGCCGACGGCACAGACATATCAACCCGCGCCGCGGGGAACGCCACAGGATGGAACGTAACGACCGACCTCGAGAACATGAAGGTGACGGTGACGACACAACGCAGAGGCATAAAGGCCCAGCTGAAAGTAACCCTGCTGCGCAACGACAACAGCGAAATAACCACCTCGCGCATTATCGTCTTCAGCCATGAAGTGGGCGTAAACGGCGCTTACACGGTATATTCGGCCGACGGACTGTATGCGTGGGCCGAGGCGGCTAAGACCACCCCCGGCCTTGACTGCACCCTTGGAAACGACATCACAATGCCTAACGCGCCCGAAGGCGGAAGCAACTGGACGCCAGTAGACAATTATTCAGGCACATTCGACGGAGCAGGACATGCCATCAGCAATATGGTAATCAACGATGAGGCGGCAGACAACTTAGGATTTTTCAGGACTGTAAACGGCAGAGGAACAGTAAAGAACCTCAACTTGACCAATGCTGAAATCAATGGAAATAATCATGTCGGCGGCATCGTGGGGCAAATCGATGGCGGCAATATTGCCGATTGCAGCGTCACAAATTGCACGATAACCGGGAATAGCCGAGTAGGCGGTATCGCCGGATTGTCCTCAATCAGCATTACCGGTTGCAGCGGCACGGGCAACACGATAACCGGGAATACGACTGTCGGAGGCATCGTGGGATATTCCTCAGACAGCAGCATTGCCGATTGCAGCGTAACAGGCGGCACGATAAACGTAATGAAAGCAGAAGTAGGCGGCATCGTGGGATATTCCTCAGGCAGCATTACCTACTGCAGCGTAACAGGTGTCAAGATAACCGGGAATGACCAAAACGGCGGCATTGCGGGAATAATGCCAATAAGCAGCAGCATGACCGCTTGCAGCGTTTCCGATTGCACGATAGGAGGAGAAAAAAACCAAATAGGCGGCATTGTGGGGTGGAGTTCAGGCATAATTACCGCTTGCAGCATCACAGGCGGCACGATAACCGCCGGAGGCTATGCCGGCGGCGTCGTCGGACATGCTTACGATGGAAACATCATATCCTGTTACACTACGGCGGATGTAAAAGGCAATTCACATGCAGGGGCATTCATGGGCGAAAACCTTGGCGCGACAATCTTTTCCGGCTATTGGCAGACAGACTCCCAGGCCGATGCCATAGGGGGTGATGACGGCTTCGGAGTGACCAAGGTGGAAGGCAACGTTACATGGAAGACCGCCACGGAGGCGATGAACGCCGCGATACCTAATGACGGCTCGTGCCCGTACAGGTACGTACAACGTAACGGCGAGAACAATCCGCCCGCGATTGAAAAGACCGGCGAATAAGCGGCCTTTCATCATGGCCGCCGCAACGGCAGACGCGATGAACCGCGTCTTTACAAGGTTTGTTGTACATCGTTTGCAACAAGTTGATTTTCAATAATTTACATCAGCCACGGTAAAAGGCGGCAAATCGCGGTGCGGTTTGCCGCCTTTTACCGTGCAATATGCGGCCTTTCGCAACGCAAAAGAGGGTCGTCCGCAGTTCAGGTGTATGTTAGAATCGTGCAGTGCAAACAGTCTTAGTTTGAAA
>CAJMAO010000130.1 GCA_905211345.1 uncultured Prevotella sp. | reverse complement strand
GCCAGTAATGTCATAGGAGAAGTCCCTCTCAGTCCAAGCCTTCGCACGGCCGACGACAACGACGCCCTGCTCAAAGGTCTTAGTGGAGGTTGCGGTGATGTCGGTCTGGCCGTCGTAGTTAACGGCGTCGCCATCAATCAGGCCACGCATAGCCAGACGTGCATACGCGGTGCCGTTCTGGGCGGTAAACACGCCGCGGATGTCAGGATTGCCCGCAAGGGCACGAGACTTCTTGAGCTCGTTCAGGTTGAGGTTGGGAACACGGTCCACCATGTACTTGAACGCCTCAGCATTGAAGCTCTTAGAATCAAACTTGCTGTTTGCCATAGTAAAATCGTCCTTTCATATTAAAGTTTTGTGTCAGGATTTTCGGCGAGGTACGCACAGAGCTCGTCGTAAGTCATATTCTCCGGCTTTTTATCGCCGGAAGGCGCCGGGTCTCCGCTCTCGCCGGGCTTGAAGCCCTTAAAGTCATTCTTCGGTTTCGTAGTGTCGAACATAAAACCGCTGTCGGGCGCGGCAGCCAGCTTCTTAATCTGGTCCGCCAGACCCTTGACGGTGCCGTCCGCGTCGAGCTCAGCCTTATCAAGGTCGAGCAGTGCCTTCACGGCCTTTACGTTCTTCGCTTTGGCAGCAGACAGAGCCAGCTCAACGGCGGTATCGATTTTGAGGCGCTTGATTTCTGCCTCGTGGGCCTTCGTCGCTGCAGTGTTCTCAGTCTGGAGAGTAGCGATTTGCGTCTTGAGCGCCTCGACGTCGCCGGTAGAGGCCTTGAGGGTCTCAAGCTGCTTGTCGCGCTCCTTGACGGTATCGGCGAGAGCTTTCTTCTCGGTGTTCAGAGTGTTGAAGTCTGCGCGTGCCACGAAGTTCTTGCCGATTTCCTCAGAGACCTTCTTATCAATCTCCTCGGAGTACGCTTCTCCCAAAATAGTTTTCAGCCAGTCCAACATTTTGTCCTCCTGTCTCCCGCTGTCCTTTTTATCCGGCCAGTCCCGGTATTGCGGGTACGCTATTTGTTGTCCGCCGCGTAAGGCGGTAATTTTTGTATGAAAAAAGCGCCTCCTGCTAAAAAGCAGGGACGCTCTAATCAACTATTGCTTCTGTGGGGCTCCACGGTCTCCCGTATCGCGTTTTAACTGAGGGGGCCTTAGATTTACCCTCTGAAAAATCAGGCTCATTTATGGGCTTTCTGGATTGCTTTAATCTCAGACTCGTAGACCTCAATAAGCTCGTCGCCGTTCTGAATCAGAATAGAATCCTCTTGACGTTCATCTTCGCCGGCGTCTTCCGCGTCCAAGCAGTCAATCCACTTACCGCGCACGGTCTTACCGGTCGTGCAAGTAACGACCACGCTCTGGTCGAGTAGTGAGATATACTTCTCAATCATTTTGCTGCTCCTTTCTGCGGTCTTGCCGGGACGATGTGCCAGCCCTTACGCTTAGAATAATGAATAATACCGGTATTTGTGGGAACTTCCTTACCAGTATACTTACTTCTGTAAATGCCGATAGCCTCGGTATGAGTGAATCGCTCTTTGTGATTCCAGTCTCCAGCGTTTGTCTTAAGGAACTGGCCTTTACCAGAGTACTGGTCATAGAGCATTTGCGGGTCAACCGTAAGCTCGCCTCGAGTGGGGTCGAAGTTTTGCCCGCCCCGAATATGCTTAGACTGGTTGCCTGAGTGCATTGAGGTCGAATAGCCTTTAAGCTCCTCTAAAACGGCGTTCTTAAATATATTATACCGTGTTTTTTCTGGTTGTACAACGTATTTTTCTTTCCAATCTGTAAACTTCATATCCCGGGGAACAGCATAGCCTTTACCTTCACCGTCTCTCGCGAAGCGGTCTCCGAGACCCTGCATATCCTCGTAGTAGGGGGCGGTCGTGCCACGGCACCACGGATGAAAAGGCGGCGCGGTAACGCCGACTTGATACTCACTCATAGGATAGACCTTGCCGTCGAGCTGCGCGCAGAGGCTGCAAGTCTCGTTGTCGAGGGTTTCCACGATAACGTACTTCTCAACGCCGAGGTCTTTGAAGCAGTCCTTGCGGGCCTCGTTCGCGAAGGCGGCGCTCTCGGTCATAACCAGACGCCCGGC
>CAJMAO010000129.1 GCA_905211345.1 uncultured Prevotella sp. | reverse complement strand
TCTGGAAGAGGATTACCTGCTCCTTATTGTCAAGGGCGCGGCGCATCGACGAGAGCAAGAGCGGCGAAAACGGGCCGTTCATCATCTGGCGGCGGCGCAGGTCTTTAATATCGACAACATTGATTTCAGGCATCTGCATGTCGCCATACCGCTTGTCAAGGCGCACGTAGCCATACTTGCCCATCCGTGCGTTGTGCCATGTCTCGGCGCACGGCGTGGCCGAACCGAGCAACACCTTGGCTCCGGCCTTGGCGGCGAGCATTATCGCAGCCGAACGTGCATGGTAACGGGGTGCGGGATCCTGCTGCTTGAACGACGTTTCGTGCTCCTCGTCGATGATGACAAGCCCCAAACGGGTGAACGGAAGGAGAACGGCGGAACGCGCGCCGAGGATTACTTCGTAAGGGTTTTGCGACATCTGCTTCTTCCATATCTCAACCCTTTCCGCGTCGGAGTACTTTGAATGGTAGATGCCAAGCCGGTCGCCGAACACGCGCTGGAGCCTCTGGCGTATCTGTACCGTCAGCGCGATTTCGGGCAAAAGGTAAAGAACCTGCTGCCTGCGCTCCAACGCCTGACGGATAAGGTGTATGTAGATTTCGGTCTTTCCGCTTGAAGTGACACCGTGAAGCAGCACCACATTCTTCTTAAAAAACGAAAAGACAACATGGTTGTAGGCTTCCTGCTGCGCCGGGTTGAGCGGCTTTATGTTGTCAAGATGCGGCTCGCCACCGTGGTTAAGGCGGCCAACCTCGCGTTCGTAAGGCACGAGCAGACGGCGGTCTACGAGGTTTTTCAGCGTGGCCGCCGTGCAGTGGGCGGTGTTCATCAGCTCGTCGCGCGTCACTTCCACCACCGGCACGCACTCGCCATTATCCTGCATGGCGACCCAACGGCTAATGTCGAGAAAGCACGCAAATGTCTTACGCTGGCTGTCGGCACGCCGAAGCATGTCCAATGCCACGTGCATGGCACGCACGTTCCTCAATTCCGGGGCGAGGGCGAGACACGTCTCGGTCTTAGGTTTGTAAGCGTCGGTCGACTTCAAACCGCATGGCAGGGCGGCGGAGAGCACGTCACCGGGGACGCACATGTAGTAATCGGAAAGCCAACGCCACAGTTCCAGCTGAAGGTCAGTTACGATTGGCGCGTCGTCCATTATCATATTGACCGGCTTTACTGCAAATCCGGGCTTGTCTCCGTGCACCTTTATTATAATGCCCACATGGCTCTTATTGCGCCCGAAAGGCACAAGCACACGCCTGCCCCGCTCCGCCGACGCTTCCATCTCGGGTGGAACGGAGTAAGTAAAAAGGCCGTCGAGCGGCACGGGAAGGAGAACATCTACGTAATTCATAATGCACAATGCACAATTTATAATTGGGCAACGTCGTGCAAAGTTAATAAAAAGCCTGCGGTTAACAGCAAACCGAGACAACCAATAATCATCTTTGAGCGATTAAAAAGAACAACACATGGTTCTCCCACCAACTTTCCACGGCGTAGCCCAATTATGAATTATGAATTGTGAATTATGAATTACCGCCCCACTCCGTTGAGCTTGCGGCGCAGTTCGTTAGGAGTGCAACCGAAATATTTCTTCACGTAACGGCCGAAAAACGAAGTGTTAGGAAAGGCCAGCTCGTTAGATATTTCCTTGACTGACTTGCGTGAGCTTTTCAACAGCGTCTCGATGTCTTTCGCCACGTAAGCGTCGATTATCTTCGAGGCGTTCTGCCCTCCCGCCTTCTTGCACACCACGGACAGGTATTTCGGCGTGATGTTCAAACGGTCGGCATAATACGCCACGTGGCGCGGCTTCGGGTAAGACGATGACAGCAGGTTGACGAAATCGCCGAAGATGTTCTCGGCCGACGACATCGGACGCGGATTAAGCTGCTCCATACTGTCGAACACGCCACGGAACTCGAACACCCAAGCCTGCATCAGCGCGTCAACGATGTTGGCGCGGTAAGGGTTCCGCCTGTCGGCCAGTTTTTGTGGTTCATCCGCAAATCTGTTGGATGTTCATTTGCAAAAAGAGGAAGTTGCCGTAAAAGTCGTATATTTGTAGTTGAATGAAAAAACAAACACGATG
>CAJMAO010000128.1 GCA_905211345.1 uncultured Prevotella sp. | reverse complement strand
AAGGCTCGCGCGCAGGGGGTAGGGTTTTGCGCAGAGGGAAGGGCGCGGTGTTTTGGGTGTAGGGCGGGCAGGCGCGAGGTCTACGCGTTTGGGGCACGCGCAGGCGTGGTGTGCGCGCGTTAGGGTCTACGCGTTTGGGGCACGCGCGTTTGTGGTGCGCGCGTATGAGGTCTACACGCTTGGGGTGTGCGCAGGCTTGGTGTGCGCGGGTGTATTATCAGAACTTGTACTTGACGCCGAGGTCGAAGAGCTGAGGGTCGTTCTTCTGTATGAGCCGGTTGTACTTGGCGTAAAGAGCGATATCCTTATACTCGTAATCAAGGGCAGCTTCGAGGACGGCGCGGTCGCGCTGATAGAGGTTTGCGTCGTCGCGGATGTAGTACCATCCGGAGCCTGAGCTGTGTCTGGCCTTGATGTCGTCGAAGGGCGAAGCGAATTCGTGGTAATAGACGCCGCCGACCTTAAAGGCGAACTTGCCGTACTTTTCGGTTTTGACTTCTTTTTTGAGGAAGAGGCCGATACCGGCTTCGACGGAGAGGTTGTGCGTCTTTTTGGTAACGAGGTCGTTTTCGCCGTTTCCTTCGTCAAATCCGTCTTCGGTATAGCCGAGGGCGTTGAGCATAAGGGCGGGTTCGAGTTCGGCGTAGCCGTTGAGGTCAACGGTGTAGCGGAGTTCGTTGGTAAGGCCGTAGAAGAAGTCGGTGATGTCCGATTCCCTGTCGGAGCCGCGGTCGTATTCGCCGTAACCGTAGCCGAGGCTTAAGACGGAAGCGAGGCGTAGGTTGTCGGTAAATTTGTGGAGCCAGGGCATAAAGACGGTAACGATGTTGAGGTCGCGGTCGCCGCCGTCGTCATAGCTGGTTGAAATTTTGGTATAACCGATACCGAGGCCGAGGCGGTTTTTATTATCAATCCTCTTGTCGCCAAAAGTATACATGGAGTTGGCGGAGAGGTCGTAACCGGAGAGGTAGCTCTTGTTGTCGGTTTCAAGGTTATAGTTGTCATAACCGGCGATAACGCGGTAAGGCTCGTCGGACGGTTTCAGGATGGTGTCGGCCATATTGCGGTTAAGGCTCCGGAGCACCTGGAAGTTCTCGTCGGCGAAGTTGGTGAGGGTATTGAGGCCGGCCTTGTCGGCAATGCTGAGGGCGGTGTCGTTATCAGAAGAAGCGCCTTTGATATCGTCATACATGCCTTCAAGGTTGCCTTGTTTGTAGTTCTGTTCAAGATATTCGCCGAGGGAGGCGTTTTGCGCAAACTCGTTGAAGTTTCTGCGGTTGAGGACGACGTCATAGCCGCCGGAAGCGTTTTGCTTTTTCTCGGCTTTGAAGAGGGCAGATTCGGAGGAGAGGTTCAAGCCGTCGGCGTTTTCGGTTTTGAGGCTTCCTTCCTGGACATAGGTATCCTGATTGCCGCCCATGACGGTGGAGGAACCTGCGGCGAGGTCGCCTTTGAGGCTTTCGGCTTCATAAACGCCGCCGTCTTCAAGGTAGATTTTGCCGCCGAGGGCGTCGAGGTCGGCGTCTCCGGAGAAGCTCATAAGGCTGTAATTGCGGAGTTTTGCCCCGTTGAGAGTAATGCCGGAACTGCCTTCGCGGACTTCGCCGTTGACGGTGATGGTGCCGAAGTTGTTGACGACGGCGTCGGAAGAATTTTCATCAATAAAGATGCCGTGCGCCTGTCCGTCGGGCGAAGAGTTGACGGTGATGGTGCCGGTTTCGGTGTTGGTTACCGTAGTGCCCTGACCGTCTTTGACGTAGATGCCGTAGGCGTTTTGCCCTTCAACGTCGATGGAACCTTCGTTGGTGATGGTGTTTTGGCCTTCGCCATAGATGCCGTAAGCGTTTTCGGCGTTTCCGGAGATGGCAACGGAGCCTTTGTTGATGACGGTGCCGCCGATGTTGGAGTAGATGCCGACGGCATCACCGCCGTTATAACTCTTGATGGCGACGGATGCGCCGGTGTCATTGGTAACGGTGCCGGAGGACGAGCCGTACATGCCGTACGCCGTGCCCGTGCCGAAGTGGCTGATGGTGATGCGCCCGATGCCCCCGTTTACGCTGTCCGTCGTGTTCTTTATGTTCGCTCCGTTCTTTATGCCGTATA
>CAJMAO010000127.1 GCA_905211345.1 uncultured Prevotella sp. | reverse complement strand
TTTTCGCTAATCACCAAATTTACAAACACTTACAATTCGTCGAACTCACGTTATAATATGAAAGATATGAAATGGGATGTGCTCGACAGCGAGTACATCGTGCGTCGTCCGTGGCTCACGGCACGCCGCGACAAGGTAAGACTGCCAGACGGCAGGGTGAACGATGAGTATTATGTGCTCGAATATCCCGACTGGGTAAACATCATAGCCATCACCGATGACGACCGCTTCGTGCTCGTGCGCCAGTATCGTCACGGGCTCGGCCGCACCTCGTTCGAGCTGTGTGCCGGAGTGTGCGAGCAGGGCGAGAGCCCCGAAGAGTCGGCACGCCGCGAGCTGCTCGAGGAAACCGGATATGCCGGAGGCGAATGGCACGAGCTCATGCAGCTCACCGCCAATGCCTCGACACAGAACAACATCACCCATTGTTTCATAGCCCGCGGTGTCAGCAAGGTGGATACGCAGCATCTTGACCCTACTGAGGACGTGGAGGTCTATTGCAAGGAGCGCGGTGAGGTGTATGACATGCTCCTTCGCGGCGAGTTCATGCAGGCCCTGATGGCGGCTCCTCTGTGGCGTTTCTTCGCGCTCGACGGCCGCTGACCCGTAAACGCGGAAAGGCCCATTCCGGCTCTGTTTCTGTATATTTATGCAGAACCGGAAGTAAAAAATTTTGACAAATATTTTTTTGAAAATAGAAAATCGACACGTGTCGAAAACCCTTTTATCGGCCTCACCCGTTCATACGGCGAGGCCGTTTTTTATGTTCTGAGCCATCGTCCTACCCCTTTTGTCTTGCGAAAACGCCCGTTTCGGCTTCCGATATGGCCTATATTGCAGTGCGATTAAGGCCATATCATCACCCGAAAAAGCCCATTTCACACTCTGATAAAGGCTCTTTTGCAAAGCGGTTACAATGCCTTTGAAATGCCTTATTGCGTAAACCGTTGTATGACAATGCTTTACGCAAACCCCTCAAAACTCGCGTATTTGCGGCCGGACAGGCGGTTGCTCGCAAATATTTAATTCTCGTGAAGTTGACGCCGTATAAATATTCATTTCCCCTTCCGGCTTTTGCATAAATATACATTTCCGCTTTCCTCCTTCCTGCTCGTCTTTTGTCGTGCTTTGTGTCGCCCGTTCCGGTGTTCTCCGTCGCGGTTTTTGTGCCGTCGAGGGTATGCCATTTTGTTTCTTTTAAGTATAATTCGCGGTGTATTCTCGAAAAAAATGTGTAAGTTTGCATTTGAACAAAATCAAAAAAAGAAACAATGGCAAAAGTATATGAGTTTCTGGCCGACGGCTTCGAGGAAGTTGAAGGCTTGGGTCCGGTTGACGTTCTGCGTCGCGGAGGAGTTGATATAAAGACTGTCAGCGTGACAGGTTCAGAGATGGTAAGCACATCTCACGGAGTCACCGTGAAGGCCGACTTGCTGTTTGAGGATGTTGATTTTGCCGACGCCGACCTGCTTATGATGCCGGGCGGACTGCCAGGCTCAACCACGCTCGATGCTCACGAGGGACTGCACCGCGTGCTCAACGCGCACAATGAGGCCGGCAAGCTCATCGGAGCCATCTGCGCCGCACCTATGGTTCTCGGTCGCATGGGACTGCTCAAGGGCCGCTGCGCGACATGCTATCCGGGCTTCGACAAGTATCTCGAAGGCGCTGAGTACACCTCAGAGCTCGTAACCGTAGACGGCAATTTCGTGACCGGTAAGGGTCCGGCAGCCACACTGCCTTACTCTTACAAGCTGCTGTCACTGCTCGCAGGCGAGGACAAGGCTCACGAGGTGGCAGAAGGCATGGGCTTCTACTGGCGCTAATCTGCGCCTTGGCGTCGGACGGTGAAGCTATTATAGACTTCGCGGTCCGGCGCTTTTTGTTTTCTTACAGGTCAACGACAAACAACCTATAACGATGGATTACGTCATAATAGTTGCAGGCGGCAAGGGCCTGCGTATGGGCAGCGACGTGCCCAAGCAGTTTCTGCCCGTCGGCGGCGTGCCCGTTCTGATGCGCACCATAAGCCGCTTTGCCGAGGCCGTTCCGGGCTTGGGCATCATTCTCGTGCTGCCCGAGAGCCAGCACGGCTACTGGGACAGTCTCTGCCGCGAGCATTCTT
>CAJMAO010000126.1 GCA_905211345.1 uncultured Prevotella sp. | reverse complement strand
GCATCTCCTGACGGCACGGGCCGCACCAGCTTGCCCAGAAATCCACCAGCACATACGCGCCCTTGCCGCACCATTCGCTCAGCTTGCGGGGCTTTCCCTCGGTGTCGTTCATTGTCATGTCGGTGAACATTTGGCCCGGCCTGCGCTTCTCGAGGGCGGCCAGTTGGCGCTTAATGCCTGCCGCCTGGGGATGGTTGTAGTAAGGAGCTGTATCGGGGATGAGCGCTTTCAATTCGTCGTAACTGAGCTTGTAAGCCACCGAGCCGATGTAAACGACCGGTATGAGGTTGTCCATGTTAGCCTTGATTATCCTCAAAGTTTCTTCCTTCTTGCCGCCCCACGTCGAGCTGAGGCGTGCCTGAAGCTCTGCGGCCTTTGCCTTTCCTGCGGCCGTAGTGTCATGGGCTATGGCCATGAACTCGGCGTACAGCGAGTTCATCCGGTCGTTATATTCATTTAATTGCAATTCGCAGCCAAAAAGTTTCTTGTTCAGTTCCGAGCCGGTAAGCGATTTGCCGGGCACGCTTATGTCAACAGGCGTGCCGTCGTTGAACACCGCATACTGCGCAGCGCCTATCCTGACGTATATTATTTCATAGCGTCCGCGGGTGCCGCCAAACTCAAACCGGCCGCTGTTTACTGTCGTGCTGTCTATCGCTTCGTTCTTATCAGGCACAAACAAATATACCGTTTTGACGTCGGCTGGAGCAGTACCTGTAATCTTGTAAGCCGTATCCTGTGCGTTCACCGGCAGCAAACAGAGCGCAAGTGCGGCAATGGTCAGAAGCCTTTTCATTGCATAATCATGTTTATTCGGTTTGTAATCGCATGTCCATTGTCGGCAATCATGACGGCTGGACATCAGAAGCCGTACACTTCCCTGAGCTTCGCGCCTAGGTCGGCACCGCGCAGGTTGTTGGCCACAATCCTGCCTTCGCCGTCGAGAAGCACGTTGGCCGGTATCGAGCTTACGCCGTAAGCCGACGTGGCGGCCGACTTCCAGCCCTTCAGGTCGCTGATGTTTGGCCACTCCATGCCTATCTGCTTGATTGCGGCCTGCCACGACTCGGCCTTGCTGTCAAGCGAAACGCCTACAACCTCAAAGCCCTTCGCATGGTATTTCTTGTAATTCTCCACGACGTTTGGCATCTCCTGACGGCACGGGCCGCACCAGCTTGCCCAGAAATCCACCAGCACATAGTTGCCCTTGCCGCACCATTCGCTCAGCTTGCGGGGCTTTCCCTCGGTGTCGTTCATCGTCAGGTCGGTGAACAGTTGGCCCGGCCTGCGCTTCTCAAGCGACTTCAGGTATGCCTTTGCATGTGCCAAGGCGGGGTGGTTGTAATAAGGAGCGGTTTCGGGCAGAAGCTCTTTCAGCAAGTCATAGTCGAGCGAATAGCACAGTCCGCCGAGCATTGCCGCCGGTATAAGGTTGTCCCGGTTTTCCCTGATTATGGCTATTTCTTCGCTCACGGTCTGCCTTCTCAGGCTGTCAAACTTGGCCGACAGCTCGCGGGCTTTAGTCTTGTCGGCCTCGGTATTGCCTTTTAAAGCCTTGTTAAACTCAGTGTAAAGAGAGTCAATCTCAGCCGAGTTTCTTGCCAGATAGTTGTGGCAGTCGTAAAGTTTCCTGTTCAAATCAGAGCCTCCGAGCGTCATTTTTACCATATCAACGCTTACCGGCGTACCGTCGTTGAACATCACGACGCCTTCATTGTCGATGTCTAATATAAGTATGTCGTTAAGTTGGCGCGTGCCGCTGAACGTGAATTTGCCGCCGCTGACGGCCGTGCTGTCTATCGCTCCGCGCTTGTTCATGGCGTAGAGATACACCGTTTTAACGTTTGCTGGCACTGCGCCCGTAATCTTGTAAGCCGTATCCTGCGCGGCCGCCGGCAGCAAGCCGAGCGCGAAAGCGGCAAAGGTTAGAAGTTTTCTTTTCATTATTCCTGTTGTTATTAGTTTATTGTTACAAAGGTATCGTTAAAATCCAAGAAGGCAAATAAAAACGTCTGAAATCTCGGTTTGTTTACGTTTTTTATACAATACGAAACCAACGGTTTTCTAAAAGACGGGGTTCATCCGCAAATCTGTTGGATGTTCATTTGCAAAAAGCGGAAGTTGCCGTA
>CAJMAO010000125.1 GCA_905211345.1 uncultured Prevotella sp. | reverse complement strand
TGCCGCGGCGGCACTTTTGCAGCGCGCGGGCCAGCGAGGGTATGGTAATGCCGACGGCTACGGGCTTGCGATCCTCGTTCCAGTCCTCCACAACGGTGATGAGGCTTAGGTCGGCCATGGGGAAGTACATGTCGATGTACTGCTCTATCTGCTTGTCGGAAAGCTCCGAGTAGCCGTAAAGATCCTTGAAGCAGGTGTTTATCAGGTCGAACATCTTTTTGCCGTAGCCGCCCTCGAATACGTCCTTCTTCGTGAGCTTGCGCACGTGCAGGTTGTACCTCTGCTGTATCATCTCGGCTATCTTGGTGTACTTCTCGGGCACGGTGTCGGGCACCATCATCTTGAACTCAACGTAGTCGTTGTCCTTCTCGAAGCCGCCCAAGCGCTCCATGTGCTCCGGGTAGTAGGGATAGTTGTATATGGTGGGCATCGTGCCGAGCTGGTCGAAGCCCCATGTGAGCATGCCCTCGGGGTCGAGGTCGGTGAAGCCGAGCGGGCCTATCATCTCATCCATGCCCTTCGACTTGCCGTACTGCTCCACGGCGTCAAGCAGGGCGCGGCTCACGTCGATGTCGTCTATGAAGTCTATCCATCCGAAGCGCACGCACTTCCTGCCCCACCGCTTGTTGGCCTTGTGGTTTATTATGGCCGCAACACGGCCCACTATGCGGCCTTCATCATTGAACGCCATGAAATATTCGGCCTCGCAGAACTCGAAAGCCGCGTTCTTCTCCTTGTCGAGCGTCTTCATCTCGTCCGAGAACAGGTTGGGCACGTCCTGCTCGCAACCTTCGTACAGGTCGTAATGGAAGTCGATGAACCGCTCAAGGTCCTTCTTGCTTTTTACCTTTTTGATTTGTACTGATGACATTTCATCAATGATTTTGGTTGTGTAATAAACATGCAAATATACTCTTTTTACCGCTAATATGGAAATTTTCGTGCGTAAACCGTACTATTTCCGCCAGTCGCCTGCCGGTAGCCAACAGGCAGGCGCGTAACCCGCTGACTGCCAGCACCGTTACGAAAGGCCACCTTTCAGCCTGCAAAAGGTGGCCTTTCAGACGGTAAAACACGGCCTTTCGCCGCGCCGTTTGCCGCCTTTCGCAAATCATCCGTTTTTTAGCGTACCGCAAATTTTTGTAGAGACGCAATTCATCGCTTCTCCAATAATACCACTGCATATTCCAACGGGAGACGCGATGAATCGCGTCTCTACAGTATTTGCGGTGCAAATGAATTGTGTATGAAGCCAAATTACGCTTGAAAAGCATATCAGGCTCCCTCCTTTCGGGAGGGTTGGGGTGGGTATTTTTTCCCTTTTTTATTTTGCATTTCTCTCGGCTTGCGCTAACTTTGCACATTGATTATGGACTATATATTCAAAACGCGGATGATGGTCCGCGACTATGAGTGCGACATCGAAGGCATTGTAAACAACGCCAACTACCTGCATTACGCCGAGCATACGCGCCACCTGTTCCTGCAGGAGCGCGGCCTGAGCTTCGCCGAGATGCACCGTCGCGGCACCGACGCCGTGGTGGCAAGGATGAACCTGCAGTATAAGACGCCGCTGAGGTGCGACGACGAGTTTATCTCATGCCTCAACGTAAGGAAAGAAGGACTGCGCTACGTGTTCCAGCAGGACATCTACCGCGCCTCGGACAACAAACTGTGCTTCAAGGGAACAATCGACCTTGTATGCATAGTCAACGGCCGGCTGGCCAACAGCAGGGAGTATGACGAAGCCTTCGGGTTTGGAGAATTAAGAGTTAATAGTTAAGAATTAAGAAAAACGCCATTGAAGGCTATAGGCAAAGCATATTTTCTTAATTTTTAACTCTTAACTCTTAATCAGATAAAAGGTTTATGGACGAACTGCTCAACGCTCTCATCCTTGCCGCCGCCATGCGCTTCAGCCCTGACGATGCCGTGCAACTCGTGCGCGCGGCGGGCAGCGCCACGGCCGTAATCGACAACCGCCGCGACCTGCGCTCGATACTGCCCACGTGCCCGCAGAAGGTGGCCGACGCGCTGGCCGACACCGGCGAGGCGCGCCGCAAGGCCGAAAGCGAACTGGAATATGCCGCCCGCAACGGCATAGAGACGCTGGTTTGGGGCGGAGCGGGATATCCGAAGCGGCTGGCCGACTGCCCTGACGCGCCGCTGGCGCTGTTCTACAAAGGCACAGGCAGGCTAGAC
>CAJMAO010000124.1 GCA_905211345.1 uncultured Prevotella sp. | reverse complement strand
AGCACAGGTCGCCGGCGTCGCCGAAGCCGGGTACGATATACTTATGCTCGTTCATTCCGGGGTCGACGGCGGCGCACCACACGGTGGTCTTGTCGTCGGGAAACGACTTTTTCACGTGCTCGATGCCCTCGGGCGCGGCTATTACGCAGGCCACGTGTATGCGCTTGGGCGTGCCCTTGGTCAGGAAAGCCTTGTAGCCCAGCTCCATCGAGCAGCCAGTGGCCAACATGGGGTCGGCTATGATGAGCGTCTTGCCGTCAAGTCCCGGCGTGGCGAGATACTCCACGTGCACGCCCACCTCTGTGTGGGCGTCGTCGGTGTATTCGCGGTACGCGCTGACAAAGGCGTTCTCGGCGTGGTCGAACACATTGAGGAAACCCGTGTGGAAAGGCAGCCCGGCGCGGAAGATGGTGGCCAGTATCACCTTGTCGGTGGGCACGCTGACTTGCGCCGTGCCGAGGGGTGTCTGCACGTTGCGCGGCTCGTAGTCGAGCGTCTTGCTTATTTCGTAGGCCATCATCTCGCCTACGCGCGTAATGTTGTTGCGGAACAGCAGGCGGTTGCGCTGGTATTCGCGGTCGCGCATCTCCGCCATGTACTTGTTGATGATTGAGTTCTGCTTGCTCAGGTCGATTATTTTCATAGGAATCAGGTATTTGTCAACGAGTCAGGATGAGCCAAGGGGTAAGACAAATGCCCTATAGTATTGTCTTTGTTAAAGGAAACGGTTCTCAAGGGCAGTACCTTTACTCTTTTATTCCGCTTAACTTCTTAACTCTTAAGTCTCTCAATGCAAAAATAAAAACATTTCCTGATTTTTGCAAAGTACAAGTTGCAAAAGTAGTTCAGGCAGTTTAAAATTTCAATACTTTAACCTAAAAACGGTTTAAGCTGCCATTTTTCCTTACGCGTGCGCTTGCGTGTACATTAAAATTTAGTACCTTTGCACGCGATTTTAAACAAGATAACACAACAAGTAGTTTACTTTTTAATACTTCATTAAAATGGCAAATTTAGATTTAAGCAAGTACGGAATTACCGACGTGAAGGAAATCCTTCACAACCCGTCTTACGAGGTATTGTTTGAAGAGGAGACAAAAGAAGGTCTTACAGGGTACGACAAAGGCCAAGTAACCGAGCTTGGCGCAGTGAACGTGATGACCGGCGTTTACACCGGCCGTTCGCCTAAGGACAAGTTCATCGTTATGGATGAGACATCAAAGGACACCGTATGGTGGACTACCGACGAATATAAGAACGACAACAAGCCCGCATCACAGGAGGCTTGGGCTGCCGTTAAGGAAATAGCACAGAAGGAACTCTCAGGCAAGAAGCTTTATGTAATCGACGGCTTCTGCGGCGCCAACAAGGACACCCGCATGGCTGTGCGCTTCATCATGGAGGTGGCATGGCAGGCTCACTTCGTTAAGAACATGTTCATCCGCCCGACCGAGGAGGAACTGGCAAACTTCGAGCCCGACTTCGTTGTTTACAACGCATCTAAGGCTAAGGTTGAGAACTGGAAGGAGCTTGGCTTCAACTCAGAGACAGCCGTTGTGTTCAACGTAACTTCCAAGGAGCAGGTTATCATCAACACTTGGTACGGCGGCGAGATGAAGAAGGGTATGTTCTCAATGATGAACTACTTCCTGCCGCTGAAGGGCATCGCATCAATGCACTGCTCTGCAAACTGCGACATGAACGGCGAGAACACCGCTATCTTCTTCGGTCTGTCAGGTACTGGCAAGACTACCCTTTCAACCGACCCGAAGCGTCTGCTCATCGGCGACGACGAGCACGGATGGGACGACAACGGCGTGTTCAACTTCGAGGGCGGCTGCTACGCTAAGGTTATCAACCTTGACAAGGAGAGCGAGCCGGACATCTACAACGCCATCAAGCGTGACGCTCTGCTGGAGAACGTAACCGTTGACGCAAACGGCAAGATCGACTTCAACGACAAGAGCACGACGGAGAACACCCGCGTATCTTACCCGATTTACCATATCAACAACATCGTTAAGCCCATCAGCCACGCTCCCGCAGCAAAGCAGGTTATCTTCCTGTCGGCTGACGCATTCGGCGTGCTGCCTCCCGTATCAATCCTCGACCCGGAGCAGACGAAGTACTACTTCCTCTCAGGATTTACGGCTAAACTCGCAGGTACAGAGCGCGGCATCACCGAGCCTACTCCTACCTTCTCGGCTTGCTTCGGCCAGGCATTCCTCGAGCTGCATCCTACAAAGTACGCAGAGGAGCTGGTTAAGAAGATGGAAAAGAGCGGCGCAAAGGCTTACTTGGTAAATACTGGTTGGAACGGTACAGGCAAGCGTATCTCTATCCGCGACACCCGCGGCATCATCGACGCAATCCTGAACCACTCTATCGACGCTGCGCCGACGAAGACCATTCCTTACTTCAACTTCGTTGTTCCTACGCAGCTTGAGGGCGTTGA
>CAJMAO010000123.1 GCA_905211345.1 uncultured Prevotella sp. | reverse complement strand
TGGCGCCGCTCAGGTTGACGCTGTGCTTCATCGTGAAGCCCGTCTTCCAGTACTTGTCCAGCAGGTCGTAGTTCAGTCCGCGCATGGCAGCCAGCTCGTCGGCCTGATAGATGTCGGTCAGGTTGTTGAAGTCAGTGTTGGTCGGGTCGGCCGCGGCCACGGCGTTGTAGAGCCGTCCGTAGTCGTAGGCGCCCAGCATCTTAGGATGTGACATTGCCGAGGTGAATCCGAACGTGCCGCTATATGAGATGCGCGGCGCGCCTATCTTACCTTTCTTCGTGGTAACGAGGATTACACCGTTGGCCGCGCGCGCTCCGTAAACGGCAGCCGACGCGTCCTTAAGCACTGAGATGCTCTCCACTTCAGAGGGGTCGAGGTTGTTGAACGCCTCGGCTCCGAGGTTCTGGCTGACACCACTCACTTTAACGTCATTAGGATATATGTATCCGTCGATGACGAACAGAGGATCTTGGGCGGTGCTTCCGAGTTCGCCTATGTCGTTGGCGCCGCGAATGTACATCCTTGCCGACTCGCCGGGGCGTGAGCTTGAAGACGACACGCTGAGGCCGTTGACAAGACCTGTGAGCGTGCTTGCTAGGTCGCCAGTAGCCAAGTCTTCAATCTCGTCCATAGGAACGGTGGCCACGGAGCCGGTCAGGTGGGCCTTCTTCTGCACGCCGTAACCTACTACGACAAGTTCCTCAAGGTTCTGCGCGTCCTCCTTCAGCTGCACGCGGCCGCCCGCGGCCACGGTCATCGGCTGGTAGCCGATGTAGGTTATCGTAACCTTCGCGCCCTTGGGGGCTTTCACTACATAGTTTCCGTCGAGGTCGGTTATAACGCCACCCTCCTGTCCTTCGACGCGGACTGACGCCCCGATTACGGGGTCGCCGTTCTCGTCGACAACGGTTCCGCGTATCTCCGAGTTCTGCGCGAGAGCCGGAGCGGCCGCGAAGGCCATGAAACCGATGCATAAACTAATGATGAATCTTCTTTTCATATCTTGTGTTTTCTGTTATTACTGATTATTGGTTGGCAGGCAGCCAGCGCGGGTCGCCCGTGCCGCGGGCTATCTGCTCAGAGCCGCTTACGGTGAAGTCGCCGTTGGCTGCGTCCTTGAAGCCCGGGTCTTCCTCTATTGCAGAGCCGCTGTCATCATAGCCGGCGCATGAGCCGTTAGTACTTTGGAACGAGCCGTCAGCGTCCATATAAGTATTGTTTGCAAAGGTCGCGCTTGCGCTTCCCACACGTCCGCCTACTATACGGCGTGCTATGATAGCGCCGCAATCAACGAAGATATTGTTGGTCACGGTGAAGTTTGACGAAGCGCGTCCGGGCAATCCGTCATAGTTGCAGAACTGGTCGTTATTAAGGTGGAAGAACGTACAGTTCCTGAAATTCACGTAGTCAGACAAGTAACCGGCGCGGTCTGCACGGCCTGAGTTGTTGTAACGCACAACGTATTTGGGTGTTGCGCTTCCCGTGTTGTACATTGTCGAGTTCTGGGCCGTGAAGTTGTTGATGTGGCCTGCGTACGCGTTGATTAGCGCGTCTTCGTCAATCGTTCCCGAACCGTCGATGTTGAAATGTACGATGCTGTTCGTCACGAGGAACGTTCCGGCGCAATACTTCACGCCGTTGTCTGTATAAAGCGAACTGCGCAAGTTGCTTATTTCACATCCGTTGATGGTAATCGGCTGCATGATGTTGTAATAGTCGCCCGAGCCGGTAGCGCCTTTGGATGCCTCGTCTGGGGTAGAGCTCATCGTGATAAACGGCTTTGCGGAAGCCGAGCAGTCGAAATTGACATACTTCAGCACGAAACCATTGGCGGGCACGAAGCTGGCATCGGCCGTGAGAGTAACCTTCGCCGGATCGGCCTTGCTCGTCGTGCGCAATGTTATTTGCAAGTTGCCTAGATTTACGTCGCCCGACATTTGGTAGTCAGCGCCCGCCTCAAGGTCGAAGCAAAGCTCGCCTTCGGCACTGGCGGGCAGGTTGCTTGCGAACCACTGTGTGAGGTCGCTGCCTGCGGGTATGGCCGCGTAAGTCTCGGTAAACGTAGTGAAACTTACCTCCGTTGCGGTTTCTGACTCCTTGTTGTTGAACGCGTCGTTGCCGGCAGCCTTTATCGAAAAGCGATAGTTGGTGTCGTCGGTACGTGTCACGACAAGCTCGCAACCGTCAACCAACTTGTTTTCAACATCGTCGACCACAACCGGGTTGGCAACGTCTGACACGTCATAGACAGAACAGATGTAGCCGCCAGCGCCATGCACCACGGGCCACGAGATGATGGTCTGCGAGCCGTCTGCAGAGGCTTCGATGGTGATGTTTTCAGCCGCAGGCGCTTCAAGAGTAGTGTTGGTAACACTGCTGCTGAACCTTTCGTCATCGTCAAAACCATCTTGCGCGCATGAAGTGAAGACCAGCGCGCCCACGGCAATCGCCGCGGCGGCATGCGTCTTCCTACGCAGTAATGAAATGATTTTTTCCATAAAAATGTTATTAAAGTTACACCTTAATAACATTTTTGGTCTTAAATATCCAACATAACCGGCTTGCAAACAACTGTATACCTCACCCTTCTTTTGGGTTCATCCGCAGTTCAGGTGTATAACGTATAGGTGCCAACCCCGTCCCCGAAGG
>CAJMAO010000122.1 GCA_905211345.1 uncultured Prevotella sp. | reverse complement strand
CCACATGCGGTTAAGCATAGTTGGACCTCTTTGAGGCCCTATTACCACGAATGCCAATACTCCTAAACTGCGGATGAACCCAAAAGGCCGCCTTTCGCGTTCCAAAAGACCGTGAATCGCACGCTAAAAGGCCACCTTTTGCAAGCCAAAAGACGGCCTTTTACAACGCATTGAGTATCAATATGTTACAAAAGCGGCATCGACACTTGTGACAAATTGATGAATATCTCATCAAAAATTTGCCCTTACGGCATATTTTAAGTATATTTGTCCGCAACTATTAACATTAAAAGAACAAAAGGAACACGAACAAAGCATTTACACTAACACTTCTGTCGGCCTTGCTTTTGTCGCAGGCAGCGTTTTCGCAAGGCGTTAAATTCGGCCGCTATTACATGAAACAGCGCATGGAACAGCGCCGGATGGAAGCGGCGAGGAAGGCCGCGGCCAACGCCGCCAAGGAGACTAAAGCAATGAAGGCCAACTCCGGCGTAATACTGGACGAATATGAAGAGAAAGACGGCGACCGCGTTTACAGGTATGTTTACAAGTACGATGACAATATGATGCGCTCGTCTGAAAGGATATACATGAAGGAAAAGACCGACGGGCAATGGAGCGCAGAGCGGGAAATAACCACCGGCACATATAAATATGAATACGATTCGCAAAAACGTCTGTCGGGCAAGACCGTAACATACACGCCTAACGATTACTTCGAGTCATACCGCGTAGACGTAAACTACGGCGACGGCGTAACTGAATACAAGAAATACAGGCTTGACTCCGAAGGCTTGCCCAGCCTGATTGAAGGCTGGAGCTACTACGACAACGGAGTATTGGCATCATTCACGGACTACAGCCGATACGGAGACATGAGGTCGTCTACGTTCGACAGGAACGGACTGAACACCGGCTACACATATTACGGCAGGAAAAAGACATTCAGCGGCGACGTAAACAACCAGACCGTGACATACTACCAAGGTGAAGATTGGGACGACGAGACAAGCTCGTACAAGACATGGAGGCAGGTACAGCAGGAGACCTACAAGTATGACACCGACAACGGAAAGCTGATTGAATACATCAACAGCCGTGAATACTACGACCTTGAAAAGACAACATACACTTACGACGGGTTAGGACGACTTACCGCCATACAGGTATTTAGCGAGGCCGGAGACGACGACGAGCCTGCGGTTGGCGGCGACATCAACGGCGACGGAGTGCCCGACAGGAGCAGCAAACGCGCGGCCTCTGCGGCAAAAGCCGGCGGCGCGGACAACATAGAATGGGAACTTGACTACGAGGAAACGTACACGTACTGGAACAACGAAGTTTACGGCGTAGGCAACTCGTGGCACGACGTATTCGGATTTGACGGTCCTGTTAGCGTCATGACCACTGATGAATATGGCGAAAAGGTTACCACAACGCTTAACCGTAACAATGAAGGCCGGCTGACAGGCATCACGGTAGACGACGGCACGGGGCAAAGTCCTACAGATATAACCAACATTACGATTGACTCTGAAGGAAGGATAACCAAGTTTGAAAACGAAGACGAGTATAAAGACGAATCGAGCTACACGTATGAATACCAAAGTATTGACTACACTTGGAACGGCGACGACATGAACGAGGCCGTTACATACTCGAAATTTATAAATGATTATGGAAACGAACACAACGAAGGAGACTACACAACAACCACGCGTTACACTTACGGCGACGGCAAAGTGGAGATAAGAACATATAACGAAGGCAGCCAGACGGCAGACGAAACAACCAAAATCGAGGAGAAAGGCACAACGCGGAAAGTAACCCACAGCTATGACAACGGCAGCGGCACAGAGACAGACCGCATAGCAAAATACGTGCAGACGGAAGACTTATCGTTCGTAAGACCGAACCTCGCGGCCGACATCGAGGGCATGACCGCCGACAGCACCATCGTTGTGTCAGTGGCAGGACGTATGGTATGCGCATACGAAGGCCACTGGAACCCGCGTACAGGTTACTATTCCGGCGAATTTGACAACTATCCGTACTACGTCAACACGCAGTCAGGCTCGACATATTTCACCGTTGATCACGACGGCAACCAGACCGTTTGCCTCGACATCAAGGGGCTGCCGATATACATCCTGACCGACGGACGGCTAACGAAAGAGTATGTTTATTACGACATCGCCTACGGCATTGGCGGCACGCAAGAACCGGACGGCCCGCAGGCCGTTATGCGCACGGCCTCGATTCCGGAAGGACAGCCATACGACGAGATAACATACATATACGACAATGAAGGCCGGCTGACAGGCAAAACCGAAGTTTCAGTCGACGAGAACGGCACCAGCAGCGAGGAAATAAAGCTGGAATACGTTTACAACGAGGCATCAGGCATAACAACTGTTGAAGCCGAGGCCAAGGCTGGAGTCACCCTCAACGGCCGCCGCATCGGCCTGTCTGACAATAGCCGGTTCAGCGTATGCACCATAAGCGGACAAGTGCTCGCCTCAGGCGTAACGCAATACACATTCGCCTCGCCGGGCATTTACATCATAAACGCCGGCAGGCTGACCACCAAGGTGCTCGTGAAATAAATTATGAAAGATGGCCTTTCACACATCAAAAAGCCATGAACTGCAATACAAAAAGCCGCC
>CAJMAO010000121.1 GCA_905211345.1 uncultured Prevotella sp. | reverse complement strand
CGCTACATCGACGGCCTTGAAAGCGAGCGCGAACGTCTGGCCAAAGAGTTGCACGACGGCGTATGCAACGACCTGTACACGGTTGAAATGATACTACAGCCCCACCCGTCCCTTCCCCGTAGGGAGGGTCGTGAAGGGACATTGTCCGCCAAAGAATTTATAGCCAGATGCAGGGAACAGGTGCGCCGGGTGTCACACGAGCTGATGCCGCCGGAGTTCAGCTACGCCGACGTAAGCCTCGTGCTTGACGACTATCTGGAGCGCACGGCCGAAGCGTCAGGCACCGACATATCATTCAACGCCACCCCGGCCAGTGCCGACTGGACGGCGGTAAGCGACGACACCGCGCTCGTTTTGTACCGCATAACGCAGGAAGCCGTCGCCAACGCCGTTAAACACTCAGGCGCGACGCACATCGAGGTGACGCTCGGCATGACGCAAACCGCCCTCACCCTGACCGTAACCGACAACGGCACGCCCGCCGAACGCACCGGCACGGGCATAGGACGACGCACCATGCGCCAGCGCGCCGAGGCCGCAGGAGGCCGCCTTACAACGGAACGTAAGGACGGAAAGACGATACTCCAATTCACTTTGTTAATTCATAATTCACAATCCATAGTTCGTGATTGCCGTCCGGCTTAAATCATTGTTCTTAACCCTTTAATGGCCTCATCCCCATTTGTGAATTATGAATTGTGAATTATGAATTAAGTTAAAAACCACGGATTTCCGTTACCGCCATTATGAATGTATGGTATAATTTTGCCCCGGTGAACGAGGCGCAAAAATATCTGTTGCAAAACCTGTCGGTGGCTATCGTCGACGACCACGCCCTGATACTCGAAGGCTTCAAGAGCCTGATGCAGGGTTGCGGAGTGGCCGGAGTGGAAACATTCATACGCTCGGCCGACCTTATCAACGCCATGCAGTCAAAGCGGTTCGACGTGTACATCGTTGACATAGGCATGCCCGACATCGACGGCTTCGAACTTATCGACGCCATAAGGGAGCGCCACAAGGAAGCGCGCATCATCGTCAACACCATACACGAGGAGATATGGCTGCTTAGAAGAATGATTGACAAGGGCGTAGACGCAATCATGCTGAAGTCGACAGACTTCATGCAAATGGTCGACGCAATGACGGCCGTGATAAACGGCGAGCAATATTTCTGCCCCGGGCTGAAGAAACGCCTCGCCGGGCAGAAAAGAAACATCGAGCACCCGTCAGACCGCGAAATAGAAATACTGAAGGCGTTGGCCGGAGGCTATACGTCGAAAGAGATAGCGGCCATGCTTTTCATATCGGAAAACACCGTGGAGACCCACCGCAAGAAGCTGTTCACCAAGCTCGGTGCGCGCAACATAGCCGACCTTATGGTGAAGGCCGTAGCGCGCGGATACATCAACGCATCGGAGATTATTGAGGATGATTGATTTTTCAGTAGTTAAGGGGTAATGAAGTAAAGCAGCTCCCTTAACTACTTTAATTACCTTAACTGCTTTAACTACTTTAAAAAATACATAAAAATATTGTCGTATTAGAAAAGTTTAGCTTAAATTTGCACGGTCAACATCTGATTAAATCGAGATGAGCATAACAAGCATAGCAAGAAATTTCTTCGCGCCAAGGCTTAAAGAGATAGAACGCTACACCACGCAGGCCGCAGCCGTGCAGGCGGAAATGCTGAAATATCTCACGCAGAGCGCGAAGGACACAGAATACGGCCGCAGACACATTTTCGGCGCAATAACATCTTACGACAGCTTCGCGGCCAACGTGCCCCTGAACACTTACGACGACCTTAAAGACAGCATCGACCGTATGCGCCACGGCGAGGCTTCGGTGCTGTGGCCGGGCGTAGTGAAATGGTACGCCAAGTCGTCAGGCACGACCAACGACAAGAGCAAGTTCATACCCGTAAGCCGCGAGGGCCTTAAGCACACCCATTACCAAGGCGGCACTGACGCCGTGGCCCTGTACCTTGGCAACAACCCCGAAAGCCGCATGTTCGACGGCAAGGGGCTGATACTGGGCGGCAGCCACTCGCCCAACTACAACGTGGAGGGCAGCCTTGTGGGCGACCTCAGCGCGATACTCATAGAGAACATAAACCCGCTGGTGAACCTGATCCGCGTGCCGAAAAAGCAGACGGCCCTGCTCAGCGACTTCGAGCTGAAGCGCGACCGCATAGCCCGCGAGACGATGACGAAAAACGTGACCAACCTGAGCGGAGTGCCATCGTGGATGCTCTCGGTGCTGACGCGCGTCATGGAACTGAGCGGCAAGGAGCATTTGGAGGAAGTGTGGCCTAACATAGAGGTGTTCTTCCACGGCGGAGTGGCCTTTACGCCTTACCGCGAACAGTACCGCAAGCTCATCACCTCGCCGCGCATGCACTACATGGAGACCTACAACGCCAGCGAGGGTTTCTTCGGACTGCAGAGCAACCCGGCCGACCCGGCCATGCTGCTCATGCTTGACTACGGCGTGTTTTACGAGTTCATACCCATGGACGAGTTCGGCAAGGAACACCCCACGGTGCTGCCCCTCGAAGGCGTAAGCACCGGCGTAAACTATGCCATGGTAATATCAACGCCGTGCGGGCTGTGGCGTTATATAATAGGTGACACGGTTAAGTTCACGTCAGTCAACCCATACAAGTTCGTGATAACAGGCCGCACAAAGAGCTTCATCAACGCTTTCGGCGAGGAACTCATCGTCGACAACGCCGAGCAGGGACTGGCCGACGCGTGCCGGCG
>CAJMAO010000120.1 GCA_905211345.1 uncultured Prevotella sp. | reverse complement strand
CATACGCTTTGGAGCAGGTAAAAAATATGTCTGACATATTTTAAAATAGGTCAGACATATTTCAAAATAGGTCGGACATATTTTCTGTGACGTGCCTTGCTGTTTGAACCGTTTGCCCATGCATTTTTGCGCAGGGGTAGGCAGATGCCCGAATCCTGCATTTTACGTATATCGTTTACCATGTTTTTTATGGTTCGTTTTGTTTCGCGTCGAATAAATCCGACGTCGTTGTGCCTGCAAACCTGCCGGTTTTGTCTTGCAGGCCAATTTAATACTTTTATTATGTTAAATTTCCATTTTTCGCAAAAAATGCAATGTGCAGTTTGCACGTAATATAAAAATAAAGTATTTTTGCGAACAAATTTCTTGTAAAAAGACTTCAGAAAATCTTGTTTACATGAAATTAAAGGCATGTGCATATAATGCCTAATGCAACGAAGAAGTGATTCCGTTTTATGCTTGTTGTTTGGGTGTTTGCGGGATTTATATGATTTCGTGCAGTACGCCGGACGGCGAAAAACCGTTGCAAGGCGTAGAGACAGGAAATTAACCAAAAAATGAATTATAATATTATGAGAAAAACAAGGAAGACTTTCCTATGCAAGTTCCTTGTGACATGCATTGCCGCCTTGTCGTTCGCAGCTTGTAGCGACAAGATAGACGACAGCGACCTGTATGTCTTCAAGGGCGAAAGCGCTTATTCCTATTGTGCCGAGACCGAGGGGCTTCAGAAGTTCGCTTACCTGTGCTCGCGTGTCCGTTTGAGCGGCAAATCCCAGTCCACCGTCTCGGAACTGCTTTCGGCCCGCGGCAACTACACCGTGTTCGCACCTTCCGACAACGCTATCCAGTCGTATCTCGACTCGATAAACAACACTTCCAACTTCGACATCACGCTTACTTCCGACTCCATAGCGGAATACATCGTGCGTAACTCGATTATCGACAACGGCGAGACACCGGCTTACCTTTCCACGCAGTTCACCGTCGGCACGCTCGGCTATCCCAACATGAACAACCGTTACATACAGATAGATTTCGGCACTGACTCCGTAAGCGGCCGAACTATTATCATCGTCAACAGCAAGTCGCATATCATAACGAGCGACGAGGAAGTGTCGAACGGTATCGTGCACAGCCTCGACCGTATAATCGACATGAGTAACTCTTCGCTGCCCGACCTTATCTCGCAGACGGAGAACCTCAGGATATTCTCGCGCATGCTCGAGCTTACCGGCTGGGCCGATTCGATTGTTGCGTACATCGACGAGGATTACGAGGAATACCATGTTGAGGAAGGCTCTATCGACCCGGGTAACACGTCCGGCGGCGAAGTAGGTCCCAGCCCCGAGCACCGTTTCTTCGGCTTCACCGTGTTCCCCGAGACCGACAGCGTCTACGTTGCGCAGTGGGGCATACCCGAGCCGCAGCTCGTGAACGGCATAGTGCAGAACTGGGAAGAGATAGAGGCTGCCTTTATAGAGAAATGCAAGCAGGCATACCCGCGTGCAACTGGCACCGACCTCACAAAGCAGGACAACGCGGTTAACCAGTTCATTTCTTACCACCTCTTGCCGTTCAGCTGTACGTGGAAGAACCTCGTTGTCCACCACAGCGAGATGGGTTATGCTTACAACAACCCCAACACCCTTACAATAAACTGCTGGGAATACTACGAAGCAATGGGTTCTCCGCGCCGCCTGCTCAAGTTCACCGAAGGCCGCACCACCGAAGGCCGCCGCATAAACCGTTACTCCACTTACGACAACGGCTTCTACGGTACGTATGAGGAGGTAACCGTTCCGCGTCCCGGTATCCTTGTAAGCCAGAGCAACGGCAAATACTCCAACAACGCAATCAACGGTTTCTACTATCCGATAAACGAAGTACTCATCTATGACGACGACGTGCCCAACACGGTGCTTAACGAACGCATGCGTTACGACTTTGCGTCGATATGCCCCGACCTCATGACCAACGGCCTCCGCCAGGTAGAGGACAACACGTGGCGTTTCATCCCCTCGGGCTACCTCAAGAACTGGTGGTACACCGAGGATACCTACTGGCGTTATGTTCCCTACCATTCCGAAGTGCAACACAACATGCAGGGCGACGAGATAAACATCATCGGCCAGTACGACCTGACGTTCAGGCTTCCGCCCGTGCCCTACGAAGGCACATACGAGCTGCGCATTTGCGCGCCGCAGATACAACACTTCGGCATGTTCCAGGTTTATTTGGGAACCGACAGGCTTAACCCCACGCCTATAGGTTTGCCGCTCGACTTCCGTATTGCTTCTTCCAACCCGAACATAGGCTGGGAGCCTGATGTGGATGACGTTGAGATAAACCGCGAAATCGACAAGCGTATGCGCAACCACGGCTACATGAAGAACAACAAACACGGAGGTATTCCTGCTGCTGGTAGCACGGTTACGGCGTCTTTGCGCTCGGCCAGCGGCGATTACATACGTTTGCGCAAGATTCTCTGGAGCGGTACGATGAAGCCCGACGAGGAATACTTTGTACGTATCAAATCCGTGCTCAACAATACCCGTACCTGCTGTATGCTCGACTACTTCGAGATAGTTCCCCGCTCGGTTTACGCAGGAGAGGAGGTTGAAGATCCATGGTAAACAAAAACAGTCGGGCCGTGTAATCCAATTCCGGCTTCGAATGACTGAACATAAAGTTCCCGCTCGCACAGGGCGGGAATTTTTGTTTTGGGTTAAGGGGCGATAAACCTTTCCGGGCAGTGAGATTCCGGAATGCGGCGGCATTTGTCCGTATTTGCGTCATACGCTTTGGAGCAGGTAAAAAATATGTCTGACATATTTTAAAATAGGTCAGA
>CAJMAO010000119.1 GCA_905211345.1 uncultured Prevotella sp. | reverse complement strand
CCATAAGGGCGTTTGCGGCGATGCCGTCAGCTGCCAGTCCGCTGCCAGCGTTGAAGCCGAACCAGCCCAGCCAAAGAAACGAAGTGCCGAGGAACACGAAGGTTACGTTATGCGGCGTGATGGGATGTCCGGCCTTGTAATCTTCCCTCTTACCAATCATCAAGGCCATGACGAGCGCCGATATTCCTGCGTTAATGTGGACCACGGTGCCACCGGCGAAGTCTATCGCGCCCATTTCCTGCAAGAAACCGCCGCCCCATACCCAATGAGCCATGGGAAAATAGGCCAGCACTGTCCATAGGACAATGAACACCATATAGCCTTTGAACTTTATTCTCTCGGCGAAAGCACCAAGTATCAACGCCGGCGTAATCAGCGCGAACATGCACTGGAACATGACGAACACCAGTTCGGGGATGCCCGTCGCCGTGACGGTTGACGGCGTGATGCCGTTAAGGAAAGCCTTGTCCAAGCCGCCCATGACGGCGAACAGAGGGTTGCCTGACTCCTTAAAACCTGTACCGAAAGCCCATGAATAACCTACAGCCACCCATAAAATACTGATAACGCCGACAATAAACATAGTCTGCATGATAACGCTCAACACATTCTTCTGCCTCACCAATCCACCGTAAAACATGGCGATGCCCGGTATCGACATGAGCAGCACCAAGGCCGTGGCCGCTATCATCCACGCCGTATTGCCCGTGTCGAGGGCTGGCGTTGCGGTCTCCGCCGCGGCGTCGGCCCACGCTACTGCCGAAAACAATCCTGCCATGACAGCCGTCATGGCCAACCTTTTACCTATCGAATATGTATGTCTATGCTTTCCCATAACATTGTCCTCCTATTAGTTTTTACCTTTTTACATTCACTTTTTCACCTTTTCACCCTTTTACCTTTTCACCTTTACGGTCATTTCTCCTGTTCGGCGTTGTACAAAGCTATATCACCGCGTTCACCAGTGCGTATGCGTATGGCGTCGTCAACGGGAATTATGAATATGCGTCCGTCGCCTATCTCACCCGTCTGTGCGGCATTCAGTATGGCCTGCACTGATTTTTCCACATTTTTGTCACGCACTACTAGCGACACGAGTGTGCGCTCTATCGAACTGGTGTCATACACTATACCACGGTAAATGCGCCCCTGCCGCGCCTTGCCGATGCCCCGCACGTCATAATACGAGAACCACTCGATACCGGCCTCAAGTAAAGCCTTTTTCACATCCTCAAACCTTGACTTGCGGATGATTGCTTCAATCTTCTTCATAACCACCTTGCTTTTTGTTACACAAATAATAAATATTCTATCGAATAAAAATATTTTTCTGCAAAATTATATCTTTTTGTAATTTAAAAGCACATTAATAAGACTGTTCGTAACAACAAAAAGCACTATTGTTGCGGTTTGGCCACCAAATGTTCGGTTTTTATTTCAATCTAAAACATTATGCACCAAATATCCGACCAACAGTAAGCAAACAGGCGTTTCGGCTAAAATAATGACATTATTTTATTTCAAAAGGCATCAAACTTACATTCTTAAATGTTTTAAATGTTTTCCAGTTACACATTGAAAGACAAACAGTCTATCCGTAATGTAATAGTAAGCAAAACACAAATAGCAAAAGAATAATGTTGTACAAACAATTATTTTACTTGCAAAACGTCGTAATTTTGCCAATGACAAAAGCAAAATAAAATGTCGGAAGGCCATAGCCGTCAAAACTGCAAGTATTAACGCATTATAATATAAAATAGGTATGAAAGGAAAAGATTGTATCAGGAAAACAGCAATAGCCGCCGCGCTGTGCGGCGTGTTGTCGCCATTGGCGGCGCAAGACAGGGTCGAGGCCACAGTGCAAGGCGACGTAGTAAGCCAATATATATGGCGCGGACAGGACATGGGAGCCGTCAGCCTGCAGCCAACTCTCGGCCTTGCGTACAAGGGGCTGTCGCTGACGGCGTGGGGAAGCGTGGGACTTTCCGAACCCGACGGCACCAAGGAACTCGACCTTACGCTGGCTTACAAGACCGGCGGACTGAACATCGGCGTGACCGACTATTGGTTCAACAAGCCCAACGACCGCTACTTCTGCTACGACGCGCACAAGACATCGCACGTGTTCGAGGCCAACATCGGTTACGACTTTGGCTCCGTGGCCATGCAGTGGTACACCAACTTCGCCGGCAACGACGGCCTCAACCGCAGCGGCAAGCGCGCCTACTCGTCATACGCCGAGGTTAGCGCGCCGTTCAGGCTTGCCGGATGCCAGTGGACGGCGGCTGTCGGGGCAGTGCCCTACGCCACGAGCTTCTATGCCGACGCAGGCGGCTTCGCCGTCACGAACGTGTCGCTGAGGGCAGCGAAGGACATCCACGTAACCAAGACATTCACCCTGCCGCTGTTCGCCTCGGTGTCGGCCAACCCCAGTACGGAAAAGGTTTACATGGTGTTCGGCTTCACTCTACGGCCGTAAACACAATCCTCTGAAAATCAATTCGTTACAAAAGCTAGTGCAAAAGACCGTCTTTTAGGCTGCAAAAGGCCACCTTTTACAAGGTAAAAGACGGCCTTTCACAACGCGAAAAGCCGCCTTTCGGAAAACCGGCGGTCTGCGGACTCCCTACATGACATGAACAAACAAAAATAAAAACGATGACAAACTTAAGATTCAACGTTGTAGAAAGCGCCTTTAAGAAAATGCCTCTGGAGGTGATTACGCCAATGGAAAGGCCGTCGGAGTATTTCGGCAAAAACGTGTTCAACCGCGCCAAGATGTACAAATACCTGCCGCCACAAGTATATGATACGCTCATCGATGTTATCGACAACGGCTCGCCACTCGACCGCTCGATAGC
>CAJMAO010000118.1 GCA_905211345.1 uncultured Prevotella sp. | reverse complement strand
CGTCAGTGGCGGTCTTCCATGTAACGTCGCCTTCCACCTTGGTCACTCCGGAGCCGTCACCAGCAGCTATGTACCCTATTGCTTGGTTCGGGGTGTCTGTCTGCCAATAGCTTGTGTTGATGGTCACACCATTGATACTGCCTATGAATGCCCCTGGCCTGTTGCCTTTTACATCCGCCGTAGTGTAACAGGCAATAATCTGAGAACCATTATAGCAGAACCCCCCGATGCCGCCAGCATCAGTACTTATATTGGTGGTGGTTATCGTGCCACCTGTAACGCTGCAAGCGGTAATGTTGGTATCTATGTTATATCCAATGATTCCGCCGACACCAGTTCCCGCTTCATTAACATTTATCGTGCAATCTGTAACGCTGCAAGCGGTAATATTGGCATGCCTGGCATCTCCAATGATTCCGCCGACACTGCAGCCCCAAGTATTACCATTGATTCTAGCATTGGCCAAGTTGAGGCCCTTTATTGTTGCGCCTTCTACGCTTCCGAAAAATCCTACATCGTTGCCACCGTTGATGACAGCATTGCTGACAGTATGTCCTCGGCCGTCGAATGTGCCTGAATACCAATAGCCTGCTGGTGTCCAGTTGCTTCCGTCTTCAGGTGCGTCAGGCAGCGTTATGTCGTTTGCAAGGACGCAGTCATGGGTACTGTTTCTGGCCCACTCATACAGCCCGTCGGCCGAATACACGATATATGTGCCGTCCACTATTTCATAATCGGGAACGTTTACCATGCGCGAGGCTGTTATTTCGCTGCCGTCGTTGCGCAGCAGGGTTACGCTAAGCAGTGCCTTTGTGCCGTTGCCGCTCGTTTGCCTCGTCACCGTCACCTTCATGTTCTCGAGGTCGGGCTTCGCGCTCCACCCTTGGTTGTTCCCCGCGGCGCGGGTCGATATGTCGCTGTCGCCTGCGTCCTCGGGCGTTATCTCCGCCATCATGGCTTGGTAGTCGCCGACGGTCGTGCCTGCGGGCGGCGTTATCTCTATTTCGGCTTTTCCCGAAACGAGGGTCAGCGTGCCCGTGCCGAGGCTGAACCCTTGGTATACAGGCACTTTGAACGTGGGGTTGTCGGAAAGGTCGGTGTTGTCGCCGTCAGACAGGGTGAATATGTAATACCTCCCGTCCTCTGATATTTCGGGCGCGCAAGCCAGCCAAGCGTCGCCCTGTCCGCCCTTGTCTCCCTGTCCTCCTTGCTCGCCTCCGGGTCCGGTGTCGCCGGTCTGTCCCTTGTCGCCGCTTATGCGGTGCCATGTCTTGCCTCCGTCAACGCTGAGATACCACGCGCCGGCTGCAGGGCTGCTCTCCTGTTTCCCGTCTATGCCGTAGTAAGTGCCGCCCGTCAGCGTGCCGCCGAGTGCTATCTGCGGCGTTTGCGCGTCGTCGCCCGGTTTTCCCGGCTGCCCGTCCTCGCCGGGCTTGCCGTCCTCGCCGGGCTCGCCGTCGGTTCCGTCATGCCCGTTGGCTCGTATCGGGTTTCCCGCGTCGTCGAGCATCAGCTCGCCGTTCACAGTCCAGTACCAGTTGCCGTCCTCGCCCTTGACCAGTCCTATTTCTGGCGTCTGCCCGTCATTGCCGGGCTCGCCGTCCTGCCCGTCATGTCCGTCCTGTCCGTTCTGCCCGGGAGCTCCGTCGTCGCCCTTGTCGCCGTTGTAGATTGTTATCGGCGACTGGTTAAGGAACTCGATGGTGTAACCCACCTGCCGTCCGTCCTCCATTACGGGCGTAACCTTCGTTATGTAGTCGGTCGTGCTGAGCAGCTGCTGCAGGGCGGCGATGTTGCCGTTCACCTGCTCCTGCCATTGCTCCAGCGCCTCTATGCGGCTCTCGTGGTCGTTCACGGCGTCCCACAGCGCGCCGTCGTCGTAGTCGTCGCACGCCGTGAGGCCGAGCGTTGCGGCCGCCACGAGCGCGTAAAGATATTTCCTTAATGCCATAAAATGAATATTTCGGTATTTTGAATACGATTTTAATATATATGTGAAGATATTATTCGCCGGTATATTCAAGCACAGGCGGATTGTTATCGCCGTCGCGTTGTACGTACCTGTACGGGCACGAGCCGTCATTAGGTATCTTGGCGTTCATCGCGTCAGTGGCGGTCTTCCATGTAACGTCGCCTTCCACCTTGGTCGTTTTGTCGCCGCCATATTCGTTATATCCTATGGCATTGGTCTGGGTGTCTGTCTGCCAATAGCCAGCAAAGATATTGAAACCATACCAATATCCTACGAATGACCCTGTATTTGAATTTCCTTTGACATCCGCCGTAGTGTAACAGGAGGTTATGACACAACCCTGAGCGTATCCCACGATGCCGCCTACATCGTTACTTCCGTTTATCATGCCGCCTGTGACGTAGCAGGCGGTTATGTAACTCACAACATCAGTGTGTCCCACGATGCCGCCTAAATAGCCAACTCCGTTTATTGTGCAGCCTGTGACGCTGCAGGCGGTAATGTTAACATCTTGGGTCAATCCAACGATTCCGCCGACATTATTATTACCATTGATTTTAGAATCGGCCAAGTTGAGGCCCTTTATTGTTACATCTAATGCGCTTCCGAAAAATCCAACATTGTCACCACCGTTGATGACAACATTGCTGACAGTATGTCCTAGGCCGTCGAATGTGCCGCCATGATAATTATAAGAATAAGAATTGCCTACTGGCATCCAGTTGCTTCCGCCTTCAGGTACGTCAGGCATTGTAATGTCGTTTCCAAGGGTGCAGTCCGGGAAGGGGTAGGTCGTCTTATTAACCGCCTCGGCCCACGCATACAGCCCGTCGGCCGAATAGACGATATACGTGCCGTCCACTATTTCATAATCGGGAACGGCTACCATGCGCGAGGCTGTTATTTCGCTGCCGTCGTTGCGCAGCAGGGTCACGCTGA
>CAJMAO010000117.1 GCA_905211345.1 uncultured Prevotella sp. | reverse complement strand
CCCCCTTCGGGGACGGGGTTGGCACCTATACGTTATACACCTGAACTGCGGATGAGCCCAAAAAGCCGCCGTCAATATTTATATCGCATATATTTTGCGGTTACGTCCCTACAATATCGCCACGGATTAGCAAATCAGCAGGAAAGTAAATATAAACAGCCGACGAACAAAAATATTTACAATCAACGATGATTTTATTGGTTACAAAACGGGGACTCGGCCGTTATATAATAAATTAGTGGTGTAAAAACAAAACTAATCCTACAAAGTAACAATTATTATTAACAAATTAAAAACAACTTATTATGAAGAAAATCTTTACATTGGCAGCCGTGGCTTTCGCAGCCATGAGCGTAAACGCACAGGAAGTATGGACGGCCGAGAGCCTGATTCCTGCTGGAGCAGAACCTTCAAACAACTACAACATCTCCAACCAAGCGACAATAACCGACGACGAAAATCCGAGCGGTATATTGACGTTTGGAACGGAAAACGTAAGCGTAGAGGCTGTATCTTCTCCATATCCTGACAAGTTTTATGATAAAGTATCGGAGACAGAAGATACTCCGATCGAGAATCCTACCATTTGGGAAATATCAGCGTCAGAGAATGAAGCCCTCATCAACAACCCTGAATTCAAAGTACGCCTCAAAGGCCAAGGCAACCCTACCCTCACACGCACCGGCGCATGGGAAAACACCGATAACGGCTGGGCTTACAGGCCGGGAGCCGATGACGAAATATTCGTGCCCGGTACTAGCACGCAGGCTCCGCAGTTCGGAACTTATTACAAGATGACATTCAAGCAGGCAGGCACACTGCGCGTTGGTGTTTACATCAACAAAGGCAACCATCCGTTCTATGCCCTCGACCTGTCTACAATGCAGTTACTGCCCGTATCGGCACTTACGGCTGAAGGCTATACGCAGAACAACACCTTCGTTCCTGGTGAAGGTCTCGACCCGTTCCAGCCGGTTACTATCGACGACAGCTACGTATTCAAGATTCAAGGACAGAACAAACCGGTATTATGCTACGTAAACTTCGCTGTTGAGGCAGGCAAGAGCTATATGCTGTTCTGCCCGAAGAGCCAGCTCGGCTTCTACGGCTACGAGTTCACTGCCGGCACATCAGGCATCAACGAGATTACCGTTGACGCTCAGGCAGACGAGAACGCTCCCGTTTACAACCTCGCAGGCCAGCGCGTAAGCAAGAGCGCCAAGGGCATACTGATTAAGAACGGCAAGAAGTTCATACGCAAGTAAAATCCGGAACCATACGCATTGAATATCCGCAAACGTTCATAAGCCACGCACTCTGCTTATGAAGTATGCATGCAATGGACGTTTGCGGATATTTTATTCCCTGAACGCAAGGCGATTGGAGCATTTACGCAACGGCCTGCGACACTACTAATACCAAAACAACACTTTTTTTAAATATTTACAAATGGCAAAACGAAAAACATTCATCAAGAGTCTTGCTTCGTTGCTGCTGGCGTTTGTCGCCATGACTGCAAGCGCGCAGAACGAGGCGAAACAGTACCTGCTCGTAACGGAGAACAGCGGCACGGAGACGGCGTTTGCCTTGGCCGACAGCCCCGTCATAACGCTGGCCGACGGCCAAATGACGGTTACGGCAGGCAGCCAGACGATAACAGTAGCGATAGCCGACGTGGCCGACTACAAGTTTGTAACCAAGGAAGACATCCCGTCAGCCATAGACAACGTGGATGCCGGAAGCCACACCGAACTCAGCCTTACGGGCGGCAGGGCCTACGTATCGGGGCTTGAGCCGGGCGCCCGCGTGAGCGTTTACACCGTAAGCGGCGTGCAGGTGGCGGCTGTCAAGGCTTCGGCCGACGGCACGGCTACCGTGGAACTCGGCGCGCTGAAGCGTGGCGAGGTGTACATCCTGCGCACTACCGCGACAAGCTATAAAGTATTAAACAAATAAAAACTAACACATTTATCATATTTCAACCACTATGAAAAAGAAATTTATATCAATGGCCGTTGCCTTTGCGGCCGTAACGATTTCAGCAAACGCGCAAAGCTACATAATGCAAATACACAAAACTGACGGCTCGACAGTGACAGTAGACGCTGACGACGTAGAGAAAGTGACTTTCGCCGAAAAGCCTTACGAGTTTGAGACAGTGCCGACTGGCACCGACCTAACGACATGGTTCACCGAGAACGCCGATGTGTTCAGCAACAATAAGGTGGTAAACATTCCGCTTGCAGCCGACGGACAATACACAATGTCGGGCAGCATCGACTTCGTCGGCACGCAAGTATCGCTGTATACCGTTGACGCGGCAAGCCCCGCAACAGTAACCATGACGGCCGACGCGAGCGTGCAGACCTCCACAGGGCTTGACATAAGCAACGTAAACTTTGACTGCTCGGCATCGCAGGCCACATTCATCAAACTGTCGGAAACACCCGACGAGAGCATCATGGGCGTAATCAGCGGCGAGCAGAACTACTATGACATACAACAACCGCTAAGTCTTAAAGGCTGCAATATAACCGGCGTGAACAGTTATTTCATACACGACAGCAAAGTAAAATACTGCGTAGGCAAGGCCGTAATAAGCGATTGCGTGGTACAACTTACGGGAACTACGGCCGTGATACGTTTCGAAACAGGCTACATCAACGACCTTACGATAGAGAACTCTACGTTCTGGGGCATTGATGGGGCTGACGCAAGCTATTTCGTGCAGTACAACAACTCCGGCCGTTGCGACCGCGGAGGATATGAGAGCAACTCAATAACATACGCCAACTGTACGTTCTACAACGTGGCCAACAGCGGACAGTGGGGCAACTACAACGGTTTCGCAGGCCGCAACACGTCATACTGGAACATGACTAACTGCATCTTCGTTGACTGCGGCAACAACCAAGTGCCACGCCGCTACCTCGGAGGCCGCCTGAATTGCGACAACCGCAACTTCCTAAACAATACGTATATGTATGACGGAGCGTTTGAAAGCACGGGCGGCAGCGTTGCCGGCTATGACGACAGCGCCTCGGCTATAGAGATGAACCCGGGCTTCAAGGACGCAGCCAACGGCGACTTCACCGTAAG
>CAJMAO010000116.1 GCA_905211345.1 uncultured Prevotella sp. | reverse complement strand
GCTCGCGTTGCCGTCGCTGCTCACAATGCAGAAGTTGACGGAGTCGCTCCCATTAGGAGAACGCTCCCACCACCAGTCCGCATCTCCGTCTTCGTCGACCTTGATACGGTTGCGGCGGTCCTTGAAGTACTCGAACTGGAAGCCGCGGTCAGGGTCATTCTCGGTCCAGTCATGTTCACCGAAGACCTCCATCTCGGAGAAGAGCCAGAGCTTGTCCTCCTCTTCGCCGAACTTGCGGGGCTTGATAGCTGCGATAAGCGCATCAGGGAGCAGCGCGATAACGTCCTCGTTGAGGTAGCGACGCATATCGCAGGCAAGCCAGCCGCCTTCGTTGGTCCACTCCTTATTCATGCGGTGGTAGCCGAGCAGATTCTTCAGCCCGATAACGCCGTCGTCCATGACGACGAACACAACCTCACGGTTGTCCTTGAGAGTCTCGACGATTTCATCGCCGACCTTGAGCGTACCCGGATTCGCCCAGTTGAAGGCCCGGGTCTCTTTCGTTGTAATAGTTGCCATAATAAAAACCTCCTGAAAAATGTATTTGCTTATAAGAGCGTTCCGCCCTTGAAAAGCCTTCTGATAGTCCACACATCGGAGCAGTATATCGGCGTAAACCAGTAGTTCTCCAATGAGTCGTCCGAGCACATAGGCTCGGTAAGCGAGTTGCCTACTTTGATATAACCGGCGACGCCGAGAAGCGAGAGCTGGATATAACACATGTATGCTACGGTGTAATCAACATCCTGCGCGGTCACGAGAATGTGGTTTTGCCAGTTCAGACCGGCCTTGCTTATCTGCTTAGCCGCAGCGTGAACGCCGGCAATCAAAGTAGCGCCGGCACCGCAAGCGCAATCGTTAATTGAGATATAGCCTTTCGCCTCGATAGTCGGCAGCATGTTGTCACAAGTCATTTCTGCCATCATTCGGCAAACATCATAGGGCGTAAAGAACTGCCCGCCGGAGTCATTGCCGAGGTTGAGCGCCATGAAGATACTTCCGAGGAAGTCCTGCTCCGGATTCTTCTCGAGAGCAAGGACCACTTCCGCAGCGAGTTGAGGAAAAATCTCTTGCTCCTTCTTGTTGTACTTCTGAATCCGCTTGAGGTAGAGCTCTTCACGCTTTTCAAAGTGAGACTTGTCGACTGCGTTCGAGATAGCGCAAGCATACATCGTAACGAAGTCCTGCCAGACCTCCCACGGAGTCCAGCGGTATGTAAGCTCTCGGAAGAGCTTTACAAAAGGTTGGTCGTCGGTCTTTCCGACTCTTTTTGCCATTGAGTTGCCTCCTTTAATAAAATAGTGTGCTAAAGCAATCAGCTCAAAAGAAACGCCCTCGCGGGCGAATCTTTCTCAGACGATATTGACCTCGTAAATGAGGTAGTCGGCGAAGTCTGCCGTGCGGTAAAGGTACGGCGAGATTTGCTGCGGACGGTCAGAACGGCTCTCGACAAAGGCCTGCGCCTTTTCTAAGGTTGAGTAGCCTTCCTGACTGACTTTCCCGAGACTCGCCTCGGGAATCACTTGAACGATGTAAACTTTCATGTTATTGCCTCCTTGTATTATTTATTATGCCGCGTTTTACTGATTTCGGGAGCGCGCAAAACTGCCGGGATTTTGCGAACTTTCCGTTGCGGTTTTACCGCTTTCAGTCAATCACGCAACCACCTTGCAACGCGTGAGAACAGTCTGCTTGACGCCATTCCGTTCGTTGTGAGCTTTGATTGTGGCCTTGAGGGTCATACGCTCTTGAAGCTCAATAGGTCGAGACGCGTACCAGATAAAGACGTTTCCTGCCTCGTCAGCGAACTTATAAAGATAGGTGGTACCGAAGTCGTTATACCATGAGGCGAGAAGCACTGCAGCAGTCAAGTTAAGGGTCAGACGAGTACCCACTTCTCCAACATACGCCGAAGTATTTTCCGTGTTTGCTCTCCGTTCTTCCCGGGCTTTACGCTCCATATAATGCTCATACGCGAGAGGCATGTATGCCAGCCGACCGACCTGCTTAGCCGTTACATATTCGCCCTTAGCAAATACAGAGCAATTACGCTCGAGGTCACTTGCAGAGGCAAAGTCAATGCCAAGCAGCCAGCTATTGATAAGCTCGGCCTGCGACATTGCTTTGTCAGAGGCGGCTACTTGCTCGCGGAGCTTATCAAGAACAACTTCCCGTGTGCTATCCTGCTCGTCGCTTTTGCGGTAGCCGTATTCCTGAATTGCGTCATAAGCGCAGGCGAGAATCTGGCGGACCTCAAACATTTGCGCGCCCCGGCGAGTATTCCAGTCAGTCATAGAGCAATCAAGGTCCTCTGGAAAGAGGTCTTTCACTTCGGCCCAGAGAGCGGCAGTCGCCGGGCTGATTCCGGTGTAGTCATGCAGGCAAGCACGTCCGACCTGTCGAGTATCGCCCTCGGCGTTCTCAATGAAGAAGGTAACGGCGCGCCGGCGATTCGTGTTGCAATGGTCGCAATGAGGAGTTGCAGTAAACCACTCAGAGCGGGCTTTCTGCTTACCGAAGCAGCTTACGACATTTCCCTTGTCCCCGTGCTCGACCTTAGCGAGAACAGTCCAGCCGTTCGCCTTGATAAGCTCTTCGCAAGCAATATCAAAATCAACGGCAGCGACCTTGTAGGAGCCGGCTTTGTGAGAGAAGTCGTCGAAGACGTTAACCGTCTCGGGGTGTTCGTCGGAAACGGTGTAAGAGAACGGAACATTATAGCAAGTAGCCTTTTTAGCGAGCTTATCAAGGCGCTTGCTGACTTCTTCAGCCTTATCTGCGTAAACAGTAAAAATCATAATCGTTACCTCCTTAGGGTTTACTTTCTTACCTGAATGCGATATAATATATGAACACTCTCGAGCTCAGCCGGTCTTGTGACCGGCCAAGCTCTCGAGCGGACGAGGTTAGTCGTCAGTTACGTATTCAAGGTACTCGGTGTCGGTCGCGAAGAGCATGTACTCTCCGTTTACCAAGCCCATGAATCCGTAGTCGGTGTGGTAGCCGTCCATGATTGACCTCCTTTCTGAGCCCTCGTTGTTCCAGCAATGGGGGCTCTTTTCTTTGTCAAGGTTTTCCCCTTGACAATTATTATTTTACCGTGTTTGGTAAGAAAAGGGAGCGCGCAAAACTGCCGGGATTCTGCGAACTTTCTGTTGCATTTCTACCGCAAATAGTAAAAGGCCGGAGCCGTCCCACGAAGGAACGACTCCGGCCTTATCTCTTAGGCGAGCTGATTTACTTTTTTCTGTACGGCGGCGTAGTCATACCCAGCGGCCTCAA
>CAJMAO010000115.1 GCA_905211345.1 uncultured Prevotella sp. | reverse complement strand
CGACGATATTGGGCAGACCGCCGCTCTCGGAAACGGAGGAGAAGGCGAAGATGCTCATCGCCACGGACTATGCACGGAAAATGGCATTGGACATGCGCATGATTGACCCGAATTACGAAGACCATCCCGACAACAAGGCGAGCCATTGCGCCAAGATGATAGCGGAATACTACCGTAAGTATGACGCGCAAAAGGGCACGCAGTTCGTCTTTTCGGATTTGGGCACGTACCAGCCCGGTGGTGGTTGGAGTGTCTATACCGAAATCAAGCGCAAGCTGGTGGAGGATTACGGCATACCCGCCCACGAAATCCACTTCATTCAGGAATGCAAGAACGAGAAGGCGCGGAAGGCGGTCATTGAGGCGATGAACAGCGGTTATGTCCGTGTGCTGTTCGGCTCGACGAGTATGCTCGGCACGGGCGTGAACGCCCAGCGCAGGGCTGTCGCCGTCCACCACCTTGACACGCCGTGGCGTCCGTCCGACCTCGCCCAAAGGGACGGACGGGCGGTGCGCAAGGGCAACGAGATAGCCAAGCTGTATGCGGATAATAAGGTGGATGTCATTATCTACGCCGTCGAGAAGTCGCTGGACTCGTACAAGTTCAACCTGCTGCATTGCAAGCAGACGTTCATCAGTCAGCTGAAAAGCGGCGCATTGGGCGCACGAACCATCGACGAGGGGGCGATGGACGAGAAGTCGGGCATGAACTTCTCGGAATACATGGCGATACTGTCGGGCAACACCGACTTGCTGGACAAGGCGAAACTCGAAAAGAAGATAGCCTCATTAGAGGGCGAACGCAAGTCGTTCAACAAGGGCAAGCGCGATTCGGAGTGGAAATTGGAGAGCAAGACAAAGGAGTTGAATGACAATAAAGCCGTCATCGCCGCCATGACGGAAGACTGGGAGAGATTCACCGCTGCCGCCAAGACCGGAAAGGACGGCAACCGGCTTAACCCTATACGGATTGACGGGGTGGCTTCCGCTGATGAGAAGGCCATCGGCAAGAAGTTGCAGGAGATAGCCAAGAATGCCACGACGGGCGGGCTGTACCGGCAAATCGGCGAACTCTATGGCTTCCCCATCAAGGTGGTGAGCGAGCGGATGATTTGCGACGGACGCGAGACCATTGACAACCGCTTTATCGTTGAGGGGCACTATAAGTACAAGTACAACAACGGGCATCTGGCGATGGCGGACACCCACGCCGCCGCAGTGAACTTCCTCAATGCGTTGGAGCGCATCCCGGCGATTATCAGGCAGTACGAGGAAAAGAACCAAGTGCTGGAACGCGAGATACCGCAGTTGCAGGAGATAGCGGGCAAGACATGGAAGAAAGAGGACGAGCTGAAGCAACTGAAATCCGAACTTGCCGCCCTCGACCGGAAAATACAGTTGGAGTTGGCTCCTAAGCAAGAGGAACCGCCCGGTCAGGGGCAGGAACAGGGTGGCAGTCAGGCGATACCGAAAGTGGAGAACGTGCCGAAGCCGGACGATACAGCCCGTGACTATATCCGTGACCGCATTATAATAGGCACGCCGGGCATTTCCGAACACAAGGAACCCCGTGGAATGAAAATTTGAGAAGGAGCCGATGGCGGAGTCAAGTATCAGCCTTCGGCTCTTTTTATAATCATATCACCCTTTCTTGTGCTCTATATTCATTCGGCGTACACCCCACCACTTTCTTGAACATCCGGCTTAAATGGTGCGGATACTGGAAGCCTACTTGATAGGCTATCTCGCTCACGGTCTTGTTCGTGCTTGCCAGCAAGTCCTTGACGCGGTTGATGACGGTAAGGTGGATGTATTCAATGGCGGACTTGCCGGTTTCCTTCTTCACAAGGTCGCCGAAATAGTTGGCGGAGAAATGAAGTTGGTCGGCACACCACGCCACGGTGGGCAGACCGATTTGCTCGGGCTTGTCTGAGTCGAAGTAGCCGGTCATCAGTTCTTCGAAGCGAGTGAGGACATCGCGGTTGATAGCCTCACGGGTGGCAAACTGGCGGTCGTAGAAACGGAGGCAATGGTTGAGCAGGACTTCGATGTTGGAGGTGATGATGCTGCGGCTATGCTTGTCGATGCGGTGGTGCAGTTCTTCCTCTATCTCGGTGAAGCAGTTGAAGATGGTCTGCCGCTCGCGCTCGGACATATGCAAGGCTTCGTTCACTTCGTAGGAGAAGAATGTGTATTCCTTCATTTTCTTTGCAAGGCTCGTGCCTCGCAGCAGGTCGGGATGGAACAGCAGACAATAGCCTTCGGGATTGGGCGTTTCACCGCCGTCGTCAATACCTGCCACTTGTCCGGGAGCCACGAATACCAACGTGCCTTCCTGATAGTCGTATTGGCTGCGCCCGTAAGTCAGCTTTCCGTGTATCTTCTCTTTCAGGTAGATGCCGTAGAAGCCGTAAAGTTTCTTTTTATGCTTCAAAACATTGACGTCCTTGAAGTCGATGAACGTGACCAACGGATTGAGCGTTTCAATCCCTAAAAACTCATTGTAATCGTGGATGCTGTTGATATTTATGATGTCGCCCATATCTTGTTTCCTCCATTTATTAAAGTATGATGCCACAAAATTAATCTTTTCTTTACTCATTCAGCAAGGAGGGAAGGCATTTCTGTAAAATGGGTGCAAGATTCTGTGATTTGTGTTATCCTGTTGATTGGACGCTACTTGCGGTGAATGCCATTCGTTGATATTGGTGCTTCAATCCGTAATCTGTGTATGGACGAAAGACATACGCTGCTGTAATTTTGCACCTGACAAAAACAAAGTTCAATATGAAAATGGTTATCAATATCTATCTGCTTATGGCAATCTTATCTTTCAACAGTTGCGATGAGAATACGGCTTCATCATACATACCCTCACAGGAAGGGAATGATTCTATTCCTGCAACAACGGGACATCTGACCACCCGTAGCACTATCGCCGATGTCTTGGCTCATCCGGCTTTCGAGGGATTCAGCCAATACATCTTGCCTTTGGAATGGGGATATGACGAAGATATGCCGCTCTCCGAAGTGGAGCGTTTGCTTCCCTACCATAATTATATTGACGCGGAGCGGTGCGTGGGTTATATCAATCAGATGATAGATTCGGTGGCAGCCGGACGCAGGATTTATTACGACTTGGGGCGCAAAGATGCCGGGTTGTTCTTCTTCCGTGGCAGGTCGGGCGCACCGTTTGCGGTCGTCTGTCCCGGAGGCGGCTTCTCGTATGTCGGCTCCATCCACGAGGGCTTTCCCCACGCCTTGGCGTTGAGCCGGATGGGGTATAATGCGTTTGTCATTCAGTATCAGACGGGCAGCGCACAGACGGCTTGCGAGGACTTGGCGGCGGGCATCGAATACATGTACACGCTCATCGACGACGCCGTGGCGCGCGTGGTGCGTTCGGAAGGCGGCATTCTGTGGGCGTGCAAGAACTACGACGGCGACGTGATG
>CAJMAO010000114.1 GCA_905211345.1 uncultured Prevotella sp. | reverse complement strand
AGCCAGTCTTCCTTGCCGTAAAGCACGCCAACGCCCGTGGGGCCGTACATCTTGTGGCCGCTGAAGGCAAAGAAGTCGCAGTCCATCGCCTGCACGTCTACGGCGAAGTGGGGGGCGCTCTGCGCGCCGTCAACCATCACGGGCACGCCGTGTGAGTGGGCGATGCGTATGATTTCATCCACCGGATTTACCGTGCCGAGCACGTTGCTAACGTGCGTCACGCTCACGAGCTTTGTCCTATCTGTGAACAGGCGCTCGTATTCGTCGAGCCTCAACTCGCCCTCGTCGGTCATCGGGATGACGCGCACGGCTATGCCTTTCTTGGCCGCCTGCAGCTGCCACGGCACAATGTTGGAGTGGTGCTCCATGACGCTTACTATCACTTCGTCGCCCTCTTGCATGAACTCATCACAGAAAGAGGAGGCCACGAGGTTAAGGCTCTCGGTGGTTCCGCGCGTGAATATGATTTCACTCGTTGACCGCGCGTTGATGAACCGGCGGACTTTCTCTCGCGCTTCCTCGTGCAGGTCGGTGGCCTGTTGCGACAGATAGTGCACGCCGCGGTGCACGTTCGCGTTCACGTTGTAATACTCGTCTGTGATGGCCTCAACCACGCAGCGCGGCTTCTGCGTAGTAGCCGCGTTGTCAAGATATACCAACGGCCGGTCGTAAACCTTGCGGCCGAGAATAGGAAAGTCGTTGCGGATAGTGTTGATGTCGAACATTTTACTTTAAGGAGTTAAGGAGTTATGTAGTTAAGGAGTTAAGACAAATGCTTTTATTTTTAGGAGTTAAGGGGTTATGTCTTAACTCCTTAACTACATAACTCCTTAACTCCCAAAACAAAAATCACCTGCACAGCTTGCATCCCTCGCATTTGGCGAGCTCTCCGCGGAAGCGTTTCTCCACGAGATAGTGCAAGCGGTCGCGCAAGGGCAAGAGCTTTATGCCGTCGATGACCTCGTTGATGAAGGCGAACTCAAGCAGGAGCTTGGCTTCCTTGAGCGGAATACCGCGCTGGCGCATGTAGAACAGGGCCGCGTCGTTAAGCTGGCCAACGGTGCTTCCGTGGGCGCACTTCACGTCGTCGGCGTAAATTTCGAGCATGGGCTGCGTGTACATGCGCGCCTCCTTGGTGGCGCAGAGGTTCTGGTTGGTTTCCTGCGAAATGGTCTTCTGTGCTCCGTGGCGCACCAGCACACGGCCGGCGAACGCGCCTACGGCGTTGCCGTCGAGCACGTATTTGTACAGTTCGCGGCTCGTGCAGCGGGGCACGCGGTGGTCGATGAGCGTGTTGTTGTCGACGTGTTGGTGCTTGTCGGCTATCACGCAGCCGTAAAGGTCGCACTCGGCGCCATCGCCTGCAAACGTAAGGTCGGTGCGGTTGCGCGTCACTCCGTTGTGCAGCGTTATGACGTTGTGGCTCACGCGGCTGTCGCGCTGCTGCTCGATGAACACGTTGCTCACGCGGACGTTCTTCACATGGGTTTCCTCTAAGCAGTAAAGGTCAAGCGAAGCGCCATCGCCGACGTATGCCTCAATCACCTGAGTGGCGAGGAAACGGCGGTCGTCGGCGGCATGGTCGCAGAAGAGAAGCTTTATCTGGGCCTGCTCCTCTACAACTATCAGCACGCGGCGGTTAACCATCAGGTCGACGTCAGAGCGCAGGATGTTGATTACCTGCACGGCTTTCTCAACTACGACACCCTTCGGCACGTACACCAGCAGGCCGTCTTGGGCGAGCATGGTGTTAAGGGCCGTTATGCCGTCGTCGGCCGTCTTGGCCAGCTTCGAGTAATACTTTGCCACGAAGTCAGGATGTTCGGCGGCGTATTTCGCCAGCGAACCCACCACGACACCTTCGGGCAGAAGGTGTCCTTTAGGCTGGGCCTTGTCGTAAAAGCCGTCGTTAAGGACGAAATAAAGCGACGTACTGAGGTTTGGCACGTCACAGCGGAACGCCTCATAGGGGTCGACTGGAATTTCCAGGCGGTTGAGGTTAAGCCCGTAGTCAGGCTCAAACAGCGCAGGGATGTCCGTGTATTTATACCGTTCGACCTTCTTCGTGGGGAAGCCGAGACGACAGAAATCGTCATAAGCGGCGTCGCGCACAGCGTTCATCGGCTCCACGCTGTGGCTCATAAGCATGTCGCGGCACTGCGAGTAAAGGTCGATATATTGTTTTTCGCTTTGCATCTGAATTTATTTTATTAGGAAGCCCCACCTAACCTCCCCATAGGGGAGGAAACAAACGCCATCAAGGGTAATCAAGCTCCTCCCTTATGGGGAGGCCGGGTGGGGCTTCCGTTCATTCTCCCACTTCCTCCTTTATCCAGTCATAGCCGCGCTTCTCTATCTCTTTCGACAGCTCTGGCCCGGCGGTCTTCACAATGCGGCCCTTATAGAGCACGTGGATTATGTCTGGCTTGATGATGTCGAGCAGGCGCTCATAGTGCGTGATGACTATGCAACTCGACTCCGGCGTGCGCAGCTTGTTGACGCCTTCGGCCACGATGCGCAGCGCGTCGACGTCAAGACCCGAGTCGGTTTCGTCGAGTATGCTGAGCTTCGGCTCGAGCATTGCCATCTGGAAAATCTCGTTGCGCTTCTTCTCGCCGCCGCTGAAGCCCTCGTTCACCGAGCGGTTAGACAGCTTGCTGTCAAGCTCTACGATTTTCCTCTTCTCGCGCATCAGCTTCAGGAACTCCGCCGCATTGAGCGGTTCCTTGCCCTCATACTTGCGTTTCTCGTTGACGGCGGCGCGCATGAAGTTGGTCATCGACACCCCGGGTATTTCCACCGGATACTGGAACGAGAGGAAAAGCCCCTCGTGCGCCCTGTCCTCGGGCTTCATCGCGAGCAGATCCTTGCCGTTGAACGTCACCTCGCCCTCGGTCACCTCGTACAGAGGATTGCCTACGAGCACGGCGCTCAAAGTGCTCTTTCCCGAGCCGTTAGGCCCCATTATGGCGTGCGTTTCGCCGTCCTTGATTGTAAGGTTGATGCCCTTCAATATTTCCTTGTCGCCTATCTTGGCGTGTAAGTTCCTTATCTCTAACATTTTATTTAATTCATAATTGGCTTTCGCCGAACTTCGTTTCACAATTCATAATGCATAATCGGGCTACGCCTTGTCAATTCATAACCCATAATGCGTAATCCATAATAATAATGGCGTATGCCCAATTATGAATTGTGAATTATGAATTATGAATTAAAGAATTACCCTACCGTCCCTTCCAGCGACACGCTGAGCAGCTTCTGCGCCTCTACGGCGAACTCCATCGGCAGTTTGTTAAGCACTTCTTTAGCGTAGCCGTTGACGATCAGGCCGACGGCCTGCTCGGTGGGTATGCCGCGCTGGTTGCAGTAGAACAGCTGTTCCTCGCTGATTTTGCTGGTCGTAGCCTCGTGCTCCACTATGGCCGTGTCGTTGTGAATGTCCATATAAGGGAAGGTATGCGCGCCGCAGTCGCTGCCCAAGAGCAGCGAGTCG
>CAJMAO010000113.1 GCA_905211345.1 uncultured Prevotella sp. | reverse complement strand
TAGAGCAAAGGACTGAAAATCCTTGTGTCCCCGGTTCGATTCCTGGTGGTACCACACATATAAACGCTAAATGATTGTTTGTCATTTAGCGTTTATATTTTATAAAGTTCCACTTTTAAAATAAGCTGTTCTAGTTTTAGTTACTTTTTATCAGTGTTTTTTGCGTCAATGTTTTGCTTTTTCATTTAGATTGACTTATTTTGCATATACGTGTTGAATATTGTTTTGAGATGGTGAAAACAGAAAAGCATGAGAGCATAGTTGAAGGTTATCTCTTTGCTGATGAGGAGTTTGGATTGAATGAGGGAATAGATGAAATGCCGTGTTGTGATTTCGGTAATTTGTTCGAGCGGTTGTCACATTCAGTGTTCCGTAGTCGGTTTCGTTTGAAATCGAATGATATTGAGTATATCCGTACAAAGGGCTTGGTTGTTATACGCCGTCATGCAGCCGATTTTATACGCCGTCGGCTTGCTCCGGCTGTGATTTTTAATGATGGCAGGCAGACTCCAATGCGTGGTCATCCTGTATTCATTGCTCAACATGCTACGGGATGTTGTTGCCGTGGTTGTTTTGCTAAATGGCACGGTATACCGGCAGGACGGCAATTAACGGCCGGAGAACAGCAGTATGCTGTCAATGTAATAATGGAATGGATACGGATGCAGATACAAAACATTGATAATGGATAATTTATATTGTATGCGTTAAAAGGGCGCTTCTCATAATATGAAAAGCACCCTTTTAACGCATTATTGGTTAAGTTTGCGCTTGTCAGTCTTTCTTATCTTCTTTTTTCAGGTTCTCGTTTGAGTTGATGGCTTCAAGCAGTTTTACGGCATCGACATACTGGGCTATGCCTTCTGCAACCTTTTTTGCGTCGCGCATGGCAAGCACTACGGTTGACGGCCGGTTGACAACGTCGCCACCGGCAAACACGCCTTTACGGCTTGTCATTCCGCATGGAGTTTCGCGTGTCAGCACGTATCCGCTATCGTCGGTCTCTATGCCCTTGGTCGTCGACACAATGCGGCTGGCCGGTACGGACCCGATAGCCATGAGAACCTTGTCGGCTTTTTCCGTTCTCCGTTCCCCGTTGTGTTCTATAACAACGCCGCTAAGCGTGCCGTTGAAGTCGAGTATTTCTACAAGGCTTGATTCCCAGTTGAATTTTACGCCTTCTTCTACGGCTTCTTCGTATTCCGAACGCAAGGCACTCATTTGGTCTATTGTCTTATGGTAGATTATCTCCACGTCCCTAGCTCCCATTCGTATGGCAGTGCGTGCGGCATCCATAGCGGTGTTGCCACACCCGAGTACGAATACGCGGTCGCCATCCTGAACTGGCACATCTTCACGTTCTATGCTGCCTTCGTTGTAAAGGCTCACCTTGCGTAGGAAGTAGACGGCTTGGCGCACGCCACGGAGGTTGCGTCCGGGAATATCGGGCTTGCGAGGTTTTACGGTGCCTGTGCCCATAAAAATGGCATCGAAACCATGCTCAAACAGTTGGTCTATGTTCAAGTCCGTGCCTATCGTGGTGTTACAGTGGAACACTACGCCAAGTTCCTCTATCTTCTTTATTTCGCGTCTTACTACGTCTTTGGGCAGGCGGTATTCGGGAATTCCAAACATAAGTACTCCACCCGGTTCCGGCTCCATTTCGAAAATCTCGACATTGAAGCCCTGACGGGCCAAATCGCCAGCGATTGTCAGTCCTGCAGGACCTGAACCGATGACAGCCACTTTTCCTCGTGTTTTCGGCTGAAGTTTTTCGCGTATCAGTCCCATGTCGCCATCAAAATCGGCTATGAAGCGTTCGAGCTTGCCTACGTGTATGCCCTGTCCTTTCTTTGCGAGCACACAGTGGCCTTCGCATTGTTTTTCGTGCGGGCACACGCGGCCGCATACTGCAGGCAAGTTGCTCTTGTCGTTGATTATTTTCATGGCGTTGCCAAGATTACCACGCGACAGTTCGTGTATCCAGTCCGGTATGTCATGGCTTATCGGGCATCCCTTTTGGCATTGCGGAACCTTGCAATGCAGGCATCGCTTGGCTTCGTTTATGGCTTCAAGCATGGTGTAGCCCTCGTTCACTTCGTGAAAAAGTTCTTTTTCCATAGTTATTGTAGTTTAGATCGTTTTGTATGCAAAGATAGTGCAAGTAAAGCGAAATGCAAAATAAAAGGATGTGAAACGACCTTTTATTTTCATCTCCGTGGCACCGCCTATTTATTGGTCGTTTTGCGAAATGTCGTGTTTTGGCTTGTAAAAGGTGGCTTTTTGCATTATGATTTGCGGTCTTTTGAAGGGTAAAAGACGGTCTTTTGTTATATTGAATGTAACTTACTGAAAGTCAGAATATTATGAACATTAAACAAGTGTGTCGCCAAAACCGGCCGTTTGAACTGTTAGAACGTCTTGTTATGGCGGCGAAAGCATGGCGTTTTGGCATGTCCTATGATGGCATGTAACGTATTTGGCCGCTCCGATGTTTTGTAATGACATGCAAAATGAGTAATTTTGCAACATGATTTATCCGAATACTTTTGAAAGCAAGATAGGTTTCGACGAGATACGGGCGTTGCTCTCAGAGCGTTGTCTCAGCACGTTGGGCAAGGAGTTGGTTGACGCAATGGCAGCTACGGCCGACGCTGCGCAGATAAACGAGTGGTTGGAGCAGGTGCGCGAGTTTCGCCGTTTACAGGAAGAAACCGACGATTTCCCGTTGCAGTATTTCTTTGACGTGCGTCAGTCGGTCGGTCGTCTGCGCCTTGAAGGCACTCATCTTGACGAAGGCGAACTGTTTGATATGCGCCGTTCGCTCGGCACGATATGCGCCATTGTGGATTACTTGAACCGTCACGACGGCGACGGTGAGGGCGAAGCCGTGTATCCTTATCCTGCGCTCCGCCGCCTGACGGACGGCGTGGCAACGTTTCCGCAAATAGTGCAGGCCATAGACCGCATACTTGACAAGTTTGGTAAGATAAAAGACAGCGCGTCGCCTGAACTCGCTAACATACGCCGCGAACTGGCGCGCACCGAAGGTTCTATCTCGCGGACGCTGTACGGCATACTGCGCTCGGCGCAAAGCGAGGGACTGGTTGATAAAGACGTGACCCCCGCCATACGTGACGGCCGCCTCGTGATACCCGTCAGTCAGGGCTTGAAGCGCCGCATACGCGGTATCGTGCACGACGAGTCGGCTTCTGGAAAAACGGTGTTCGTCGAGCCGGCCGAAGTGGTTGAGGCCAACAACAGGATACGTGAACTTGAGTCGGACGAACGTCGTGAAGTCATACGCATACTCACCGAGCTGGCCAAGCATGTGCGTCCTTATGTGCCACAGATACTTGATTCTTACAAGTTTCTTGCCGCAATCGACCTTATCAGGGCTAAAGCCGAGTTTGCAAAACTTACGAAAGGCATAGAGCCTGACGTTATGCCGCGCCCTTATATAGACTGGATACAGGCCGCACATCCACTGTTGCGCCTCTCGCTCGACAGACAAGGC
>CAJMAO010000112.1 GCA_905211345.1 uncultured Prevotella sp. | reverse complement strand
ACGTGGCCGCGCTGTACGAGGGAGCGACAGCCAGCATTACGGCGCAGCTGAACAGCCAATGGAGCGACCCCGACAGCGAAGTTGAGTTCCCGCAGACCAACATAATAGAGACAACGGGAGTAGGACAAATCACATCAGACGCGGTAAAGAACGCAGCGGCAATAGGCAACGGGACTGTTATAATAAAAGGTCCGTTCAGCGAAAAAGACCTGCAAGCCATAGCCGCCTGCGAGGGATTGGAAATCAACCTCGACCTTTCACAAGCCACACTCCAAAACGACGAGGGGCAAGCGGTTACCGAATTCCCCCATACTTTATACGAAGGCAACTATTCAGACAAGAGCAAAGCCATACTGATAGGCATCATCCTGCCAAGCGGCATAGAAAGTCTGGCAAAATCTTGTTTCCTTGGATGCAAAAGCCTTGCATCCGTAACGCTGCCCGAAGGGCTGAAGACGATAGGCGTAAGCGCTTTCCAATACACGGCGATAACATCAATCGACTTCCCCGAAAGCCTTACGACAATCAACGGTTCAGCGTTTGCGGATTCGAAGCTTGAAGGTGAACTGATTATACCAGAACACATTACGTTCCCGTCAGAGACACGCAGTCCTTACGCAACAACCGTGTCGGTATTCAGCACGACAAACTTAACGTCAGTAGTATGGAACTCGCCCAGCCCCATACAGAACAATACTTTCAGGAAAAACACGGCGTTAAAGACGGTCACAATAAACGGGAAATGTACGGGAATTGACAATAACGCATTCTATGGTTGCACCATTGACGAACTGACAATCAACACGGAAGCCCCGATAGAGTTTGGCCGCGACAAGAGCACGGGCTTCAATGAAGCCACTGTAAAGTCAATAAAAGTTCCAGCAGAACAGGTTGAAACCTACAAATCAGCAACAGGATGGAGCTATTATAAGGACATTATCACGGCGATAAATTAAGCATTTGACTTATTATGACATAACGCATTGCATATCAATACGTTACAAAACGCCATGCAAAAGGCCGTCTTTTACACGCTAAAAGGCGGCCTTTTAGCGTGCCATTTGCCGCCTTTTGGAAGGCGAAAGGCCACCTTTTGCAAAACGGCTTGCCGCGAACGGAATTTTAAACGCACGACAAACGCCGCAGCACATGGCGCGAAATAAAAATCGCGGAGACGTTTGGCGGTTAAGGCGAAAATGGTTAACTTTGTAAAAACTTTTTAGTAACATAAAAGAAACACCATACCTATGAACATATTTAAGGCTCTGTTCGGCGGAAAGGAAGAGAAGCCGGAAGACAAGAAACGGGCGGAGGAAGATAGAGACTTCGACGTGTTGAAATACGACGGCGTGCGCGCCTTACGCTCCGGTCAGCACGACTACGCAATACGATGCTTCACACACGCGCTGCAGATGAAGGACGACTTGGAGATACGCGACTACCTCTCGCAGGCGTGCATACGCGCCGACATGCTGCCGGAGGCGTTTGAGCAGCTGCTGAAAATAGCCGAAACGCAGCCAGACAACATACAGGTGCTCATACGCATGGCCAATGTGGCCTACATGATGGAGGACTACACGGCCATGGCAGACGCCTGCGAGAAGGCCATTGTGCTGGACGCGGCCAACGCCGAGGCCACATACCTGTACGCCAAGGCATGCTTGGGTCACGGCGACACGACGAACGCCGTAGCCATGCTGACCAAGGCCGTGGGGCTGAAGCCTGACTATGCCGAGGCTTACCTGCTGCGCGGCGAGACGCTGCTGAAGGCCGGGGAGACAACCGAGGCCGACGAAGATGCCGACCGTCTGCTGAAAGACTACCCCGAAAGCGAGGACGTGCTGATGCTGAAAGCACGCATCGAGAGGGCCAAGGGCAACCCGACGGAGGCCATACTATATTATAATAAGGTGATAGACGCCAACCCGTTCAATGCCGACGCATACCGTGAGCGTGGAGAACTGCGCACATCCACGGGCGACGAAAGCGGTGGAGAGGACGACCTTAAGCACGCCGCCGAACTGACGGAAAACCAAGGCGGCAACGCCGGAGGCGAAGACGTGGAGCGCAAAGTGAACGAGGCGTACAGGAACGTGAACCCGTTGGGGATTTAACACCCACCCCAACCCCCTCCCGAAGTGAGGGGCTTTAATCAGCATTTTGCCTTGAACGTAAATGTCACCAATCTTTATTCAAACACACCGTAATGACATATCCATATATACAGACTCGTCATACGAATTGCGCCTGACAACAAAAGCACATCAAGCCCCTCACTTCGGGAGGGGTTTGGGGTGGGTATTAAAATTTCTTTCTTTTTTCTTGCACAATTCATCCAAAAGCTATATATTTGCATCGAAATGATAAAATAAACGATAATGTACAACCAAAACGCATCTTTCTTTTACTTTTATTTTTACTTTGCAGGGAACTGTGAAGCGGGAAGTTGCGTGTAAATTTCAACTTAAGACAAACATATCTTACAAGAAGATACAGTAAAGTCCCGCTTCACGACAATGAGGCGGGATTTTCGTTTAAGACAAAACGGCAAAAAGAACAACAATGAAAAGAATTGCGATACAAGGCTTAATAGGGTCGTTCCACGACATAGCGGCCCACCAATACTTCCAAGACGAACAAATACAGCTTATCTGCTGTGAGACGTTCGAACAAGTGTTTGACAACATCAAGCGCGACCCTACGGTCATCGGGATGCTTGCCATTGAGAACACAATAGCCGGTTCGCTGCTGCATAACTACGAACTGCTACGCAATTCGGGCACAACAATCGTAGGAGAGCACAAGCTGCACATAGAGCACAGCATCTGCTGCCTGCCCGAAGACTCGTGGGATACGCTGAAAGAAATACATTCACACCCCGTAGCACTTATGCAATGCCGCGGCTTCTTGGACAAGCACAATGACCTGAAAGCCGTAGAAGCATCTGACACCGCAGGCGCGGCAAAGATGATTTCAGAGCAAAAGCAACGCGGATGGGCGGCTATATGCAACGCCTCGGCGGCGAGAATGTACGGCATGAAAGTGCTTGAGAAGTCGATAGAAGACAACAAACATAATTTCACACGTTTCCTCGTGGTAAGCAATCCGAACAAAGCCGACTTCCTTAGAGCCGTAAACAAGACAGACAAAGCAAGCCTTGTATTCTCGCTTCCGCATGAGGAAGGCAGCCTGTCGCAAGTATTGAGCATACTGTTCTTCTATAAAATAAACCTTACAAAGATACAGTCGTTACCCATAATCGGCCACGAATGGGAGTATATGTTTTACGTCGACGTGACTTTCAACGACATCACCCGATACCGCCAAAGCATCGATGCCATAATGCCGCTGACCAAAGAACTAAAAGTATTAGGAGAGTACAAGAATGACGGAAACCAACCAACCATACAGCATTAAGCCGGCCGACAGACTGGCAACGGTAAACGAATACTACTTCAGCCGAAAGCTGAAAGAGATAGACAGGCTCAACGCCGAAGGCAAAGATATTATAAGTCTTGCCATAGGCAGCCCCGACATGCCGCCGTCGACGGC
>CAJMAO010000111.1 GCA_905211345.1 uncultured Prevotella sp. | reverse complement strand
GGGGTGGGGTGGGTGCCGGGTGTGTGGGGAATTGGGGTGCACGGCACAGGTCATGACATTTAATTCCATTATTTATTTTACAATTATGAAACAGAAACGACTATTCCTGATGCTCGGCATGGCAGCCATGCTGGCATCGTGCGGCCAGGACGAGCTTGGCGGCGCACAGACAGGCGGAGCGGTGACAATCACAGCAACGGTGGACAACGGCATCGGCTCGCGCGCATCGACGTATGACACGGACGACGTTACCATAGACCAGTGCCTGCTGGAGGTGTATGACGCGGGCGGCAGCACCCTTGTGGCGCAGGCCGAAGGCGTGCAGGGGGCGCAGGAGGGAACGTTCACATTCACCGTGGGCGGACTGGACCCCGAAGCGCAGTACGATTTCCTCTTCTGGGCGGACAACAAGGCCGCGGCGGCTTACGCCGGAACCCTGAAGGGAAGGGCGCTGGCCGGCGGGGCGGACCTATCGCAGGCGCTCGCCTTCCAAGGAAGGATAGAGGGCGCAACGGCTGACGAGGCTACGGCGGTGACGCTGACCCACGCAGTGGCGAAGGTTACGCTGAAGACCACCGGGGCGCTGGCCGCGGGCGACAAGGTGACCCTCTCGATGGCGGGCGTGGCCGGAACGTGGGACGTGCTCGGAGGAACGGCTACCGGAGACGCCACCGCGGAATACGCCTATACACTGGCCTCGGCCATAGCCCAGCCGCAGGACGCGGCCGAAGTGACGACCTTCTACGTGCCCGCACCCACCCTCGGCTCAACACATGACGTGGCAATCGGCTACGCATCGGCCGACGGGGCGAAGGCCGGAAACGCCGCTGTGACCAACGTTCCGCTGAAAGCCAACTACCGCACCGTGATCAAGGGCGACGTGGCCGCCCTGTACGAGGGAGCGACCGCCAGCATTACGGCGCAGCTGAACAGCCAATGGAGCGACCCCGACAGCGAGGTTGAGTTCCCCGAGAAGCCGGGAACAATCACCACTACCGGCGTAGGACAAATCACCGAACAGGCTGTAAGGGAGGCGTTGCAAGAGAATGACGGCACGGTGATAATAAAGGGTTATATAAGCGAATACGACCTTAATGTACTTGCGGCAATCAAGGATGTGGAAATGAACATAGACCTTTCGCAAGCCACACTGATGAACATTGACGGCACGGAAGCCGTAACCACGTTTCCCAAAACATTCAGTTTGCAGCCATACGGCTCTGTCCAAAACAAGCTGATGAGCATAATCCTGCCGCAAGGAATTGAAACTTTGGCAGACCAATGCTTCTATAACAATCAGTCGCTGGCAAGCGTCACGCTGCCCGAGGGATTGAAAGAAATAGGAACAACAGCGTTTTATGGTACGGCATTGACTTCAATCGAATTGCCTGAAAGCCTTGAAAAGATAGGCGACAGGGCATTTCAATATGTTACAACATTAGAAAGCGTCACAATTCCTGAAAGCGTAAAGAGCGTAGGGACAGACTGTTTTGGAAGTTCAAGACTTAAATATGTCGTATGGAACTCAAACTGTGACATCACTGAAGGCGTTTTTGAACGTATCACAACATTGGTTTCAGTGACGCTGAACAAGTGCGGCGTTATCGACCAAGGTGCGTTCTTAAGGTCTGACATACAGGAATTGACCGTCAACATAGACACACCTCCCACGTTTGCCATTGCCCCGGATGCCGTCAACAAGCCGGGTATAGAGCATATATACGTGCCTGCCGCTTCTGTCGAGACATACAAGACAACTCCCGACTGGAGCGAATATGCAGACGTGATAAGCGCGATACAATGACATAGGGGTAATCTGTTGGCATTCAGCAAGTTACCAATGATATTATAAAAGGCCGCCTTTTAGCGTGTAAAAGGCGGCCTTTTATGATGCGAAAGACGGCCTTTGGCAATGCCAAAGGCCGTCTTTTGTGTTTCGGGTTATGTCCTGTTGTATTCTGTCCGGTAAGTATTCCCGGCATCATTAACTTATGAAGGGCGTGAGGTTGGCGTCAGAAGTCGAGCGTAATGCCCTTCGAGTCAATCTTCTTGTACGTCTTTCCGTTCACCGTGGCGTTAACGGAATTCTTAGCTGAGAACGTGTGACCGTCGGCACTTACGCTGACATTGTTCAGTTTAACGCCGTCGGTGTAGTTGACAACGATGCCCTCCTTGGCGTTGTTCACTTCAAGATCGGTTATCTGTATGTTCTTAACCGGCATCTCGGGCAGTCCATTGAAATAAGCGGCACGGCGCGCGCGGCGGCATACCACATGGTTGATGAATATGTCGCGGAAGCACGGCGTGGTCTCGTCCACCTTATATACAGGTTCGCTCTTGCGCTTCTGCTCGTCGCCGTCGGCAAGGGCCTCAACTGCCGACTTTCCTCCGTAATAGAGGTCGAAGGTAATTGCGTCGGTCTGGATGTCGAACATCGAAATGTTGTTTATATGTATTCCCTCTACCACTCCGCCGCGTCCGCGCTTGCTCTTGAAGCGCAGGCCGACATCGGTTCCTAGGAACTGGCAGTCGGTAACGTATATGTTCTTCACGCCGCCGCTCATCTCGCTGCCCACGACAAAGCCGCCATGGCCCTTAAACACGGTGCATCCGCTCACGATGACGTTCTCGCACGGCATACCGCGACGGCGCCCGTCGGCATCCTTTCCGCTCTTTATGCAGATGCCGTCGTCGCCTACGTCGAACGTGGAATTTACTATCAGGGCGTTCTTGCAAGACTCAAGGTCGATGCCGTCGCCGTTCTGCGCGAAGGCCGGATTGCGCACCTGCACATCCTCCACGAGCACGTTCTCGCACATAAGCGGGTGCAGGTTCCACGCCGGAGAGTTCTGGAAGATCACGCCGTTGAGCCAAACGTTCTTACATTCAACGAGACTTACCATTACAGGACGCAGGAAATGCTTTATCTCATTCCACTCGGAATCCGACTTTACGCCCGTCGGCACGTTCATGTTAGCCAACGAGTCGCCCTTCAGCGCGCCCGCAGACGGGAACCAGAACTTAGGATTCTTGAACGCCCCTCCGCGCGAAGTAAACGTTTTCCACTGGCTGTCGGTAACTTTCTCGCGCTTCACCGGGCGCCAGTATTCACCGTTGCCGTCAATCACTCCTTCGCCAGTTATGGCCACATTGACAAGTCCGCGCCCCGAGATAGGTGACTGGCAGCGGCGCGTGTCAAGTCCCTCGAACGAAGTGTCGATGAGCGGATAGAGGTCAAGGTCAGGCGAGAAAAGTATTATCGCGCCCTTTTCCAAATGCAGGTTGATGTTGCTTTTCAGCGTGATAGGGCCCGTATACCACACGCCTTGTGACACCGTCAGGCGGCCGCCTCCCATCTTTTCGAGCGCAGATATGGCCTTGGCGAAAGCATCGGTGCACAACGACGAACCGTCACCTTTCGCCCCGAAGTCCTTCAGGTTGACCTCGTTGTCAAGGAAAACAGGAGCCGTTACTTTTTCCATCTGGAACGGAAGATTCTCGTACAAGCCGTCATACTTGCCACCGGCGACGGCATTCGCGCCCCATGCCAACAGGCAAGCGCACACAAGGGAAACAATTTTTTTCATTTAATCAGGTAAAGTAAATTGGTTAATAGGTAATATTTCAATTCGCATAAAGGCTTCTTCCATGCAAAAACATGTATGCCTGCGCATACGCAACGGCGCGCCACCGCCGCCCGACGCTCACTTCTCCTCCTCGAAATCGACATACTCCCCTTCATCCTTGGAGAATATCTTGCGCCCTGCCTCGCCGGGAGCGCGGCGGTCGATTATCACCTCGTCGGTTGCGGAAGACGCTCCGCGCCCGCCTTGTCCGCCGCGGGCCGCGCCGCC
>CAJMAO010000110.1 GCA_905211345.1 uncultured Prevotella sp. | reverse complement strand
GTTGACAACAGCGAATTTGACGAGAACGCCCCGGTTTACAACCTCGCCGGCCAGCGCGTAAGCAAGAACGCCAAGGGCATCCTGATACAGAATGGCAAGAAGTTCATCAGGAAATAAAACAGATAGTGGTAACACTTCCAAATAAAACAACGCCACGGTTTCAGCCGTGGCGTTGTTTTTTCTGTTCATTCGCAATCCAAATACATAAAAACGGCGTATATCCATTCTGCTTGCCGTAGAGACGCACACTTGTATTTGCCGTCTTTTACATTGAAAATGATTATATGTTATGGCGTAACATTAAAAAATTGTTGTAACTTTGCAACTGAATTTTAAAGGCAAAAGAGTGAAAGGGAAATGCCTGATATGGCAGTTGTCTTTAACTCCTAATTAAAAACATACGATGCAAAAAATCATTATTCTCGATTTCGGTTCGCAGACGACGCAGCTTATCGGCCGCCGTGTGCGCGAGCTTGACACGTTCTGTGAAATACTGCCTTACAACAAGTTTCCGCAGGACACCGAGGGTGTCATCGGCGTAATACTCAGCGGTTCGCCCTACTCGGTTCATGATCCGGAAGCGTTCAAGGCTGATTTAAGTCAGTTTGTAGGCAAGTTTCCTGTTTTGGGTATATGCTACGGGGCACAGTTTATCGCCGCGTCTAACGGCGGAAAAGTTGAAAAAACAGACACCCGTGAGTATGGGCGTGCCCACCTTATGTCGTTCGACGCGCAAAATCCTCTGTTTAAAGGTTTCAAGGAAAACTCTCAAGTGTGGATGAGCCACGGCGACACCATTACGGCGATTCCTGCCGACTGTCGCGCAATAGCCTCTACTGCGGATGTCAAATTCGCCGCGTATGCCAGCAGCGAAAAGCCCCTCTGGGCCGTGCAGTTCCACCCGGAAGTGTACCACACGGAGCAGGGCAAGCAGCTGTTGCAGAATTTTGTAGTTGACATCTGCGGCAGTAAGCAGGAATGGAGCGCAGCTTCGTTCGTTGAAACGACGGTGCAGGAGCTGAAAGAGCAGCTTGGCGACGACCGCGTGATACTCGGTCTCAGCGGCGGTGTCGACTCGTCAGTATGCGCTACGCTGCTCAACCGCGCCATCGGCTCTAACCTTACGTGTATCTTCGTAGACCACGGAATGTTGCGCAAGAATGAGTTCCATAAGGTTATGGACGCATATAAGGGTCTCGGGCTGAACGTCATCGGCGTTGACGCAAGCGATAAATTCTTTAAGGATTTGGAAGGAATTACCGACCCTGAGCAGAAGCGTAAGATCATAGGCCGTGACTTTGTTGAGGTGTTTAACGCCGAGGCGAAAAAGATAACCGATGCCAAGTGGCTGGCGCAGGGCACTATTTACCCTGACCGCATTGAGAGCCTCAGCATTACGGGCATGGTAATCAAGAGCCACCACAACGTGGGCGGACTGCCCAAGGAGATGCACCTGCAGCTCTGCGAGCCGCTGAAGTGGCTGTTTAAGGACGAGGTGCGCCGCGTCGGCTACCAGCTCGGCATGCCCGAGCGTCTTATCAAGCGCCACCCGTTCCCCGGCCCCGGCTTGGCCGTGCGCATACTCGGCGACATTACCCGCGAAAAGGTGCGTATACTGCAAGATGCCGACGACATCTACATCGAAAACATGCACAACTACGTCTGTGAGGACGGCGAGTCGCTGTATGACAAGGTGTGGCAGGCCGGCACCGTGCTGCTCTCTACGATACGCAGCGTCGGCGTGATGGGCGACGAACGCACTTACGAACACCCCGTGGCCCTGCGCGCCGTGACCAGCACCGATGCCATGACCGCCGACTGGGCGCACTTGCCTTACGACTTCATGGCGAAAGTATCCAACGAGATTATAAATAAGGTTAAAGGAGTTAACCGCGTATGTTATGACATCTCGTCAAAACCACCTTCGACGATTGAGTGGGAATAGTCGAGAGTTATGAAATAAATATAAAATTCATATTAAAAAAAGTCCACCGCCTTGTGCTTATCGTAGGTTTGCCAAGGCGGTGGACTTTTTGTCATTGTCATCCAACAGATGTCCTATTTATCTCTATAACTACTTAAAACTCAATAGGTCATTAGAACTATATACCTGATCAGTACGAAGTCTTATGCCCAATTTGGGTAAACACAAAAAGGGCGCATCTTCTTGATGCGCCCTCCAAGCCATACACGCCTCACGGCGTAAAAGCCATTACTTAATCAACTATTTGTTGTTAATGTTTATTTAAGCCAGCGTGGGTCTCCTACGCCGAAAGCCTTAACCTCGTCACTGCCAACAGTGAAGTCACCTTTTGAAGGATCAGCATATTCAGGATTCAGATCCCATGTAGCACCGTTGTCCGTAAATTGGTTGCCCTTTGTTCCGGCTTCCTCAACAACAGTCTTGAGGTTTGGTGTGTTGTAATAAACGTTACTTGAGAATATTGCAGGCTGTGTCTTGCTTTGGTCGCTGAACCATGCCTCTGTATTTGTCAACAAGGTTGAAACCCAGTTGATTTCGTGGTCATAGTAGCGGATGTAAAGCAGACGCTTGCCATCGGCTGAAATATTGTCGAGCGTACAGTTCATTATGTTTATCACAGAATGTCCTCCACCCATTGTCTCGTCGGCGGCATTGTCATAACGTATGAAGTCACGCTTGCCGGTAGCAACGTTGTAGATGGTGCTGTTGGTGAAATTAGCCTCGTTGAAGCGTCCTGTACGGAAGTCGAAGAAGTCGCCGCCGCTGCAAACGATGTCGTGGATGATACAGCCGTTGAAGGTTATCTTGTCAACAGTGCAAGCTGCATTGCCGTAAACAAGACCTTTAGTATAGTTCTTTATCTCACAGTTGTCAAGACGAAGTTCCCCGTAAGTGAAATCTTTGTCTTTGAAGTTGAGCGCCTGATCAGCGGTTCCCGTTCCATCAAGAACGACCTGGCTCATAATGAGTGATGCCCCTGCCAGCAGTTGGAACTGACCGTTGATAACCGGACGGTCTGTTGCGCTGGCACCCTTTATCGTAACGTTCTTTTCAACCTTAACAGTTCCGGGGGCGGCTGCGTCAAGCCCTATGACATAAGTTCCGGGGTACAACACGAGTACATCCCCGGGATTGGCAGCACCTATGGCTCCCTCAAGATCGTCGCCGTCATACAATATGGCCGATGCCGTTGAGAGGTCAACCATTGTTGTGAATGTCTTGGCACCACATTCTTTGCCGTCACTGTTGTAGAGGTTTATCTCATATTCGGTTTCAGGCGTAAGCCCGGTTATCGTAGCTGTCATGGCTTGCTTATCAGCATCGGTCAAAGTATAAGTTATGACATTGTCCGGATTAACAGCTTCCGTGACTTTTATAGTTGCCACTTCGGGCACAACATCGTCCAAGAACCAAGATACGGTCACGTATGTATCACCCACATTTGATCCGTCAATAGGGTTGAAATTCTGTGGCGCGTTTGTGCGGAAAGCCACACCACTCCACTTTGAATTACGGTCGGTGTCGCCATTGGCATCAATAGCCTGTACACGAGCCGAATACTGGGTGTCATACGCCAATCCCGTAAGCGTGTAAGAGTTTGTCGTGGCTGTCAGCGTCATATCCGGAGTACCCTCGAACACAAGGCTATCGTCGGCGAACACCTCGATGTTATATCCGCTCACTCCTTCAGACGCCATCCAGTTTAAGTTTGCCGATGTCTGCGTCAGGCCGCTTGCTTTCAGGTCAACGGGAGCGAACACGCGGTCATAGACGATGCTTGTTATCTCGTCCATCGGGTCGTCACACGAAGCAAGCGTGAGCAGCCCCAGTCCCAAGACACAAGTTTTAATGATATTTCGTTTCATGATTCTTTCTTTGTTATATGTTTTGTTTTTAAAGAGTCAATTTGTTA
>CAJMAO010000109.1 GCA_905211345.1 uncultured Prevotella sp. | reverse complement strand
AAAAATATTCCATTCCCACAACTTTTCCATTGATTTTCTTATACCGAACTCACGTAAGTTTAATGTCGGCGCAGGCTTCCGCCACGTCAGTTCGCGCACTGCCGGCATAGGCACATATAACGGCCTTTATTGTACGCTTGGCGTAGGCTTTTAACCCCACTGTCAAACAACCGTTTTGCAAAAGGCCGTCTTTCATCGTGTGAAAGGCGGCCTTTTGTCGTGTAATATGCCGTCTTTTGCAAGCCAAAAGGCGGCTTTTTGCATTGCTTGTCGCAACTTGTTGGAAATCAATATTTTACTTGCCGTAATTCTGCAAGCCCTTATCTAGGAAGTCAAGATAGTCGTTTATGTTCTCGTCATAGCTGTATGAACCTGCCAAAGGCTTGCCGTCGGCATCGACGATAACGTAGAACGGCTGGGCGTTGGCTCCGAACTTGTGGCGTTGCAGATAGCTCCATTTGTCGCCTACGGTGCGCAGGGTGCGCTTCTTTCCGTTCTCCTCTATCTCTACAGGCTCGGCCAGCGGCTGCTTGTCGTCAACGTAAAGCGACACCAGCACGAAGTCGTTTTCAAGGCGGTCGGCCACTTGCGGGTCGGTCCATACTGCCGCTTCCATCTTACGGCAGTTTACGCAGCCGAAGCCGGTGAAGTCTATCATCACGGGCTTCCCTTCCGCCCGGGCGGCCGCCACGGCCTGTTCGTAGTCGGTAAATCGCGGTTTCACCTCGTTATGATACAAACTGAAGTCCTGCGTGCTCATAGGAGGCGCGAAAGCGCTGACGGCCTTGCACGGCGCGCCCCACAGTCCGGGCACCATATATACAGTGAAAGCCAGCGACAACAAGCCCAGCATTATGCAAGGCACGGGCATGGGCTTGGCATCGTCGCCGTCGCTCTTGAACCGGAGCTTGCCTATAAGATAAAGTCCCAACAGGCCGAAGATGACTATCCAAAGCGACAGGAACACCTCGCGGTCGAGCAGCCCCCAGCCGTAAGCAAGGTCGGCCACGGAGAAGAACTTGAGGGCGAACGCCAGCTCGATGAAACCAAGCGTCACCTTAATCGTATTCATCCAGCCGCCGGATTTAGGCGCCTGCTTGAGCCATGTGGGGAACAGGGCGAACAGCGTGAACGGCAAGGCCAAGGCTATGGCGAAACCCAACATGCCTACGGCAGGCCCCACGATGCTGCCCGACGTGCTCACCTCGACCAGCAGGAAGCCGATAATCGGGCCGGTGCAGGAGAACGACACGAGCGTCAGCGTGAACGCCATGAGGAATATACTGAGCAGTCCGCTCGTAGAGGAAGCCTTGCTGTCTACCTTGTTTGTCCACGACGAGGGCAGCGTAAGTTCGAACCAGCCGAAGAATGACAGGGCGAACACCACCAGCAACAGGAAGAAGAATATGTTGAAAACGGCGTTGGTTGACAGCGCGTTGAGCGCGCTTGCGCCAAGCAAAGCCGTTATGGCAAGCCCCAAGGCAAGGTAAATGACAACTATAGAAACACCATACGTCACGGCGTCGCGCACGCCCTTGCGCTTGTCCTTGGCGCGCTTGAGGAAGAAACTGACCGTCATCGGGATTATCGGCCACACGCATGGAGTGAACAATGCCACCAGTCCGCCGACGAAACCCATGAAGAATATGTATATCCACGAGTGGTCTTCGCTGCCCTGCTGGCCGTCCATGGCCTGAAGCTCGTCGATGACCGGTGTCCATAGCCCGGCCGTATCAACCGCCGCCGGAGCGGCCGCCACGGCGCTGTCGGCCTTCAACGTATCGGCCACGGCCGCAGTGTCGGGCGCCGGCTTCTCCTCTACGGCAGGCTCCGCGGGAGCTTCGGCAGGGCCGGTTCCTTTGAAGTCGAACTCAACTTGAGTGGGAGGCATGCACATTTCGTCGTTGCACGCGCCGTATTCCAAATATCCCTTTATGTGGTAAGTCTTGCCTGTTATTTTGTATCTCTGCACGAACGTGACACTGTTCTCAAAGTAACGCAGGTTCATGTCGAACATGTTGTCGTGCTTGTTTATCTCGTTTCCGCGGTGGCCCAGCCGTCCTTCGGCCTTCGCTCCGTCGGCTTTCTCGGTGGTAAGCGTGGCCGACACGGGGCCGTCGGCAGGCAAACCGGTGGAATATACATGCCATCCCGCGTCTATCTTGCCGTTGAACGTCACCTCGACAATGTCGTCGGCCGTCTTCTTCTGGCTTACGCTGAAGTGCACGGGGTCTTGTATCTGCGCGCCGGCGGCCATGGCCAGCATGGCGAACAGAATAGTGAGAAGCATTGGTTTCTTCATAATCGTTTGATGTTGGATGATTGCTTGGGATAGGGCTAATAGGCCGGATAAGCCTGATTGGCCCTATACGGTGATTTTCTTAACTCTTAAATTTTAACTCTTAACTTCCTTATGCGTCATTATGTCGAGCACGTAGCGGTCGGTTTCGTCCATTCCGCGGCGGCCTATCTCGGTAAGGTTGCGTATGCTTTGGTCAACGTCGTCGTCGATGATGCCCTCAACCGAGGTTACGTGCTTGTTCTGAATGGCCAGCATCGCGCTTAGCATGGCCGTGCCTACGCCAGTTGTCAGCTTGAGGGCGCAGCTTGGTTTGGCACCGTCGCAAATCATTCCGGTGAGGTTGGCAATCATGTTCTTCACCGAGAAGGCTATCTGGTCGTAGCCTCCGCCCATAAGATACGTTATGCCGCAACTGCTGCCCGTGCTCGCCACCACGCATCCGCAAAGGGCCGAGAGCGTGCCGAGGTGCTGCTTGATGTATATGGCCGTAAGGTTGCTCAGTATGAGGGCGCGCACGGTTTCCTCCTCTGTGTTGTGGTTTTCCTCGGCAAACACGGCCACGGGCATCGTTGCGCAGATGCCTTGGTTGCCGCTGCCCGAGTTGCTCATAACGGGTATCATGGCCCCGGCCATGCGCGCGTCGCAGGCGCAACTGGTGGCGGAAAGCACCTTGGCGAAGATGCCTTCGCCCATTATTCCCCGCCCTAGGGGACTGCAGAGGGTCTTGCCCAGCTGGTGGCCGAAGTTCTCGCGCAGTCCGTCGGCGGCCGCGGCCTCGTTCATGTCGCGCGCCTTGAGGATGAAACGCAGGTCGTCAACGTCGGTTTCGGTGGCAAATTCGTACACCTTTCTTAACGTAAGTGGCAGTTCCTCGTCGTTGTCGGCATGCCCGGGGTGTATGGGCTTATCCGCTATTACGTCGCCGTCGCGTCGCAGGTACACGAAGTTTGTATGCCCGGTGGCTATCCGCGCCTCGGCCTCATGGCCTGCACCGCGCGCCGTCACGCCGATGTAGAGCTTGTCGGGAGCGTCGTCTTTCAGCCCGATGCTTATCCGTCCACCGGCAATGAAGCGCTTGCCGCGCTCCACGGCGTCGCGGTCGCAGTCGCGCAGCACCTCCAATTCCAGTTCCGAGCGGCCTATCAGCGCGCCCAAGGCCACGGCTATGGGCAGTCCGGTCATGCCCGTGCCGGGTATGCCTACTCCCATCGCGTTCTTCAATATGTTGGCGCTTAGCTGTATGTCGAGGCTCTCGGGCACACTGCCCAGCAACTCCTTGGCGCGCGCAACACACAGGGCCACGGCTATTGGCTCGGTGCATCCTATGGCGGGCACTACCTGCCTGTGTATCAGCGAGATAATCGCTTTCTGTTCGTCGGCTGTCAGCATAGTGTTAATTTGTTATTCCTTACAAGCTGCGAAATTACGAAATAAACCTTAAAATAAGGCGAAAAGCGTGATATTTTTTACCAAAAGGCACGGCCACCAAAACGTAATTCCACGCCGTTCTGCGGACAGTCTGTAACCGCCTGACTGTCAACACCTTTGCAATATGCCGTCTTTTGGCTTGCAAAAGACGGCATATTACACGACAAAAGGCCGCCTTTCATCGTGTGAAAGACGGCCTTTTGCGGTTCATCCGCAGTTCAGGTGTATGGTAGAATCGTGCAGTGCAAACAGTCTTAG
>CAJMAO010000108.1 GCA_905211345.1 uncultured Prevotella sp. | reverse complement strand
CTTAGGCTGTTCGCACTGCACGACTGCGCCATCCAACAGATTTGCGGATGAACCCAAAAGGCCGTCTTTTACACCGTAAAAGGCGGCCTTTTGGTGTGCGATATGCGGCCTTTCGCAAAGCTATTTGCCGTCTTCCGCAAACCACTTTATAACAGACACTTACGCAACCACACTGGTTAAGCGTGGCGTTTGGGTGTAAAAAAACGCCCATTTTATTGCACACATCAGCATATAGTGTGCATAAACAACCACATTTTTGTTTAAAAAATTTGCGTACTTAAATAAAAATTCGTTCCTTTGCACCGATTTTTAAGATTTGAATATAATTACAAACACTTTTAAAAATTTACAATCATGGCAGACATTGCAGCAGAAGTAAAGAAAATTATCGTTGAGAAACTTGGTGTTGAAGAATCAGAAGTAAAGCCCGAGGCTAGCTTCACTAACGACCTTGGCGCCGACTCTCTCGACACAGTAGAGCTGATCATGGAGTTCGAGAAGCAGTTCAACATCTCAATACCCGATGACAAGGCCGAGACAATCGCTACTGTAGGCGACGCCATCAACTACATCGAGGAGAACACGAAATAATCATTCCCGACAACAAATAGATGGAATTAAAGAGAGTAGTAGTAACGGGACTGGGCGCGGTCACCCCGGTGGGACTGAATGTCGAGGAGACATGGAAGAACCTGCTGGCCGGCGTAAGCGGCGCGGCTCCCATTACTAATTTCGACTGTTCCAAGTTCAAGACACAGTTCGCGTGCGAAGTCAAGGGTCTCAACGTCAACGAATGGATTGACCGCAAAGAGGCGCGCAAGCTCGACCGCTACACCCAGCTGGCCATGATAAGCGCCATGCAGGCGGTAAAAGACAGCGCCATGGACTTGGAAACCGAGGACAAGAACCGCATCGGAGTAATCTTCGGCGTGGGCATCGGCGGTATAAAGACCTTCGAGGACGAAGTGTCTTACTACGCGCTGAACAAGGAGAACGGCCCCAAGTTCAACCCGTTCTTCATCCCGAAGATGATCAGCGACATAGCAGCGGGCCACATATCAATGCTTTACGGCTTCCACGGCCCCAACTACGCTACAACCTCCGCCTGCGCTTCTTCAACCAACGCCATCGCCGATGCGTTCAACCTTATCCGCCTGGGTAAGGCCAACATCATCGTCAGCGGAGGCGCCGAGGCTGCCATTTGCGCCTGCGGCGTGGGCGGATTCAACGCCATGCACGCCCTCTCCACGCGCAACGACGAGCCCGCCAAGGCTTCACGCCCGTTCAGCGCAAGCCGCGACGGCTTCGTGATGGCCGAGGGAGCAGGATGCCTCATCCTCGAAGAACTGGAGCACGCAAAGGCCCGCGGAGCCAAGATATACGCCGAAATGGTGGGCGAAGGCGAAAGCGCCGACGCTTACCACATCACAGCCTCACACCCCGAGGGACTCGGAGCGAAGCTCGTGATGCAGGCCGCGCTTGACGACGCCGGCTTGAAACCGGAGGACATAGACTACATCAACGTTCACGGCACGTCGACACACGTAGGCGACATATCAGAGGCCAAGGCCATAAAGGATGTGTTCGGCGACGCGGCTTACAAGCTGAACATCAGCTCTACCAAGTCGATGACGGGCCACCTGCTCGGAGCCGCCGGAGCCGTAGAGGCCATGGTGAGCGTATTGTCAGTGCAGAACGACATCGTTCCGCCGACAATCAACCACGACGACGACGACAAGGACGAGGAGATAGACTATAACCTGAACTTCACTTTCAACAAGGCGCAGAAGCGCACCGTGCGCGCCGCGATGAGCAACACGTTCGGCTTCGGCGGACACAACGCCTGCGTCATATTCAAGAAGTATGAAGATTAACAATCTGATAGACCGTGTAAAGCTCCCTTTCCGCAAGGAAAAGGAGCTTTATTATTCTCTGTACTCGATACTCGGCTTCTACCCCCACGACATCAACCTGTACAAACAGGCCCTCATGCACCGCAGCGTCTACAAGCGCAACGCCAAGGGCCGGCCCGTCAACAACGAGCGGCTTGAGTTCCTAGGCGACGCCATCCTCGACGCCATCGTGGGCGACATAGTGTTCCGCCACTTTGAAGGCAAGCGCGAAGGCTTCCTTACCAGCACGCGGAGCAAAATCGTACAGCGCGACACCCTTAACCGCCTGTCTAACGAGATAGGCGTGAGCAAGCTCATCGTGTCAAGCGGACACATCTCCTCCCACAACAGTTATATGGAAGGAAATGCCTTCGAGGCCCTCATAGGGGCCATATACCTTGACCGCGGCTACCACGCCTGTATGCGCTTCATGCAGAAACGCATACTGTCGCAGATCATCAACATAGACAAGGTGGCCTACAAGGAGATAAACTTCAAGAGCAAACTCATCGAGTGGTGCCAGAAGAACAAGGTGAAGCTGAAGTTCGAACTAGAGAGCCAGAGGCGCGAGGACGGCAACAGCCCGGTGTTCGTCTACAAGGCGATAATCGAGGGGCTGGAAGGCGGACGCGGCGAAGGCTACTCGAAAAAGGAGAGCCAGCAGGTGGCCAGCAAGGCCGCCCTGCAGAGCCTGAGGCGCAAACCGCAGTTCATCGACGCGGTGTTCGCCGCCAAGACCGAGCGCACGAAAATGGAAGAAGAACCCGTGCAGGCCGCGCCAGACATCGAGCAGAAGGACGACTTCATCATCACACGCGAGGTTGAGACGCAGCCCGTCGACGTTCAGGAAACAACAGGAACGCCGACCGGGAACAACCGGCGCAAAGCCGACAATACGGCGAAGAAGAATGAAAAAGACGAGTTCGACCTGTCAGACATAAAGGCTTTCTCGGAAAAAATGACGAAAGAAGACATCGTTGCGGCCGCCGAAGCCGCGGCGTTCGGAGAGAAGTAATTATTTACAAGGAGTTAAAGGAGTTAGGGGGAGTTGAAGGAGTTAAAGACAAATGCCTTGTTGTTTCATTCGTGATAAACAGGCAAAGCTATTGTCTTTAACTCCTTTAACTCCCCCCTAATTCCTTTAAGTCCTAAAAAGAAACTATCCCTTCCAGCTCCCTGAAACCATCGATTATCCACTCGGCGCGCTCCGCCTCGAGGTCCTCGCGCCGCCCGTTGCCGTAAGTTACGCCTACGGCCTTCACGCCGGCGGCGTGCGCCATGCGTATGTCGAACACCGTGTCGCCCACCACTACGGCTTCTTCCGCCCGCAGGTTGTTGTCGCAGAGCGTCCTGAGCACCATGTCGGGGGCGGGCTTGGCACGCTCCACGTCGCCCGCGCTGAGTATGTAAGGTATGTGTTCCGCCAGTCCCATCTCGTCGACGAAGGCCGTGAGCGAGGGGCGCAGGCGGCTGCTGGCTATGGTAACGAGCAGCCCGGCGGCGTGCATACGGCGTATCGTAGCGCCCACTCCGGGAAACATCGGCACGGCTCCCGGCTTGTTGTTCTCGGCGAAGATGCGGCGGTAGGTGGCCTCGCAGAGGTCGCCCGTGGCATCGTCCATCGGCATCAGTTCGGTGAAAGTCTGCTTCAGCGGCAGCCCTATCATTGCGGCGCACTCGTCGTCGCTTTTCTGCGGCAGGCCGACTTCGGCCAAAGTCTGTCTCATCGTGCGCACTATGAGGCTGCGCGTGTCGCCTATCGTGCCGTCGAAATCAAGGATGACGGCCTTAAATGAATGATTGTTCTCCATACCAAAAATTCAGCACCCACCCCAACCCTCCCGAAGGGAGGGGGCTTGAAATGCCTTCAAGGGTGATGTCTATTGTCGTTTTTATAATCAATATATGTAAGCCCCATTACCTCATTCTGCCATCGAAGCACATCAAGCCCCCTCCCTTCAAGTGGTTGTGGGGTGGGTATCAGGTGGTTGTAGGGTGGGTATTAGGCATCACTGGGCTGTTTCTTCATCACCACCGCCACGGTGTACATCCTGAAATACTGCTCCGACATGTACATCAGTCCGCCGTAAGGATTGGCCGTGCCCCACGAGTTCTTGCACACGAACCAGCGGCGGCCCGCGCCGTCG
>CAJMAO010000107.1 GCA_905211345.1 uncultured Prevotella sp. | reverse complement strand
AAAAGATATATGCAATTAATATGCCACTTTACAACGCCTTGTTAAACTAGAGCCTCACCCTTCATATATCCACTTGATATTCAATGCTTTACAAAAGGCCGTCTTTCGCGTTGCAAAAGACGGCCTTTTAGCGTGCAATATGCGGCCTTTCGCAACGCCGTTTGCCGTGTATTGCAAATTGCAAGGTGTTTTGTTGCGGAATAAAATAAACCGGATGAGACTGTGAAATCTAAAGAAAAATGAGTACTTTTGCGTTTTGAAGCGAATTTTGGAAATAACGAAGCAAAGCGTACAGCTGGGGTATTGCTACCGGCTTTTTCATAAGATATGATAAAAACATTACAGTCTTACCGTTTTATTTTTGTGCTGTTTGTGTTCTTCTCGCATTTTGCGTGGGGCGATACTCCTGCGTTCGACTTTGGCGGAGAATGTGGCGTGTCATTCTTTTTCATACTCAGCGGTTTTGTGCTATCCGTTGGCAATGGCCACAAAATAGATGATGGCACATTTAGCCGAAAGGGGTTCATAATGAAACAACTGTCAAAATTCTACCCGTTGCATTTGCTGACGCTCGCCGCATTTGTGTTGCTGTCGGTGAAGGCTACGGGCGGTGTCGATGTAATTAAGCTGTTGCTGAACGTGTTTTTGTTGCAAAGCTGGGTGCCAGACAATTCCTACAACTTTGCATTCAACGGCGTTGCGTGGTTCCTATCTGATGTAATGTTTTTCTATCTATTGTTTCCTTGGCTATACTCTAAAATCATACATGTCGGAGTAAAACGGCTTTTCGTATGGATTTCCATTGTGTTGACGGCTTTCATTGCATTGGCATCGGTCGTGCCCGGAGGGCTGGTCAATACGTTGATTTACGTATTTCCACCCGTGCGTTGCATTGATTTTGCCGTCGGGATACTGCTTTACAGGTTGTTTCGGTCGGAACGCACACTTCTGCTTAAACGCTTTTTAGAAAACAGGAAACATAAGATTGCTCTATCGTTGGTGGAGGCAGGCATAATCATTATCTTGCTTTTTACATTCATTGTATACAGCTTCTTAACGGCAAGAGTGAGATGCGTCGCCCTGTTCTGGCTTTTTATGGCAGCCACGATTTATCTTTCGGCGGTTACGGACAATGCTGGGGGCGCGCTTGCAAGACTATTACACAGCAAGAAAACCATTGAATTGGGCGGACTGAGCATGGAAATATTCATGGTGCATCCGTTGGTAATCAATATCGTAAAGGATGTGTCGGTTCATAGTGGAATAGACCTTGGCTACGCCGTTACAGCCATGATTACGATATGTTTGACGCTGGCGGCGGCTTATTTGCTGGAAAAATATTTTGTATCCAAATTATACTCAGTGCTGAAAAACGCCGTTATAAAAACATGAACAGAATTATTGACTTGCCGAAAATAATAGATCCACGCGGCAACCTTACGGTAGCCGAGCAATCCAAGCATGTGCCTTTTGACATAAAACGCGTGTATTGGGTTTATGACGTGCCGGGCGGCGAAAGCCGAGGAGGCCATTCTCATAAAGTTTGCAAGGAGTTTATCATTGCCGTAGGGGGCAGTTTTCACGTAACGCTTGACGACGGGAAGGAAAAACATACTTATCTGTTGAACCACCCTTATCAGGGACTTTTCGTTGATGTCAACACTTGGCGCACGCTTGACGACTTCTCGTCTGGCGCGGTCTGCCTCGTGCTTGCCTCCGAGCTTTATGACGAGAGCGACTACATACGTGACTATGACGAGTTTCTAGAGTACGTGAAATGTTCGAGATAACAAGGTATTCAAGCGACAGAAAGGCGGAATGGAATGATTTTATAGTCCGCTCAAAGAACGGCACTTTCCTGTTCGACCGCAGCTATATGGACTACCATAGCGACCGCTTCAGCGACCATTCGCTCATGTTTTACCTCAAAGGCAGGCTCTACGCCGTGCTTCCCGCCAATGTAAAGGACGGCGTGATGTACTCGCACCAAGGGCTGACTTACGGCGGACTAGTCATGGACGACGGGGCGCGGGCGGCCGGAGTAAGCGCGCTTTTCGGTGAACTGGACGGCTATTTACACGGTCAGGGCATAAGAAAAATGGTCTATAAGCCCGTGCCTTGGATTTATTCGCGTTATGCTTCGGAAGAAGACCTATATGCGATTATCAATACCTGCGGCGCTAAACTTACCGCGCGCGACATATCTTCTACCATATTCCTTGCCGACAGGATAAGGTTCAGCGAGTTGCGCCGCCGTTGCGCGCGGAAGGCTTTGCGTGCAGGTGTCATGGTGGAGCGGAGCAACGACATCGCTGCTTTTTGGCGGATACTCGACGGCAACCTTGAAGCCAAGTACGGAGTGGCACCCGTCCATACGTGTGCCGAGCTGGAATTGCTGGCCGGAAGGTTTCCTGACAACATAAAATTATATACGGCCTGCCTTGGCGGCGAGCCTTTAGCTGGCGTCTTGGTTTACCTTAACAATGCCACGGTGCACACCCAGTACATCTCGGCCTCGCCCGAAGGCAAGCGTATAGGAGCTTTAGACGCATTGTTCCATGAACTTATATGCAACACATACGGCAACTACAGGTACTTTGACTTCGGCCGTTCAACCGAGCATGAAGGCACATATCTGAACGAAGCACTTATTTTCCAGAAGGAAGGTTTCGGCGGGCGCGGCGTGTGTTACGACACGTATGAGTGGGAATACCCACCCCAGCCCTCCCCAAGGGAGGGAGTTTGATATGTGGAAAAGTTGTATGCTGCATGTCAAGTATTAGATAAACATATATAAAAACAGTTTTCAAGACATTCCAGACACCCTCCCTTAGGGAGGGATGGGGTGGGTGTTAAAATCATAATTATGATCAACTATCTTGAATTACGCAAGGTTACGGCCATGCACGGCGACGAGATTAGCGGGGCTGTGGAGCGTGTCGTGCGTGGCGGTTGGTATCTGCATGGTGTTGAGACGCAACGCTTCGAGGCGGAGTACGCCGGATATACAGGTACGAAATATTGCGTCGGTTGCGGCAACGGCCTTGACGCGCTTACGCTGATATTGAGGGCTTATATGGAGATGGGCGTGATGCGTGAGGGCGACGAGGTTATAGTGCCCGCCAATACTTATATCGCCAGCATACTCGCCATTACCGAGAACGGACTCCGTCCAGTGCTTGTCGAGCCCCGTCTTGACACGTTCCAGATTGACGACAGCCTCATTGAGCAGGCTGTTACGCCGCGTACACGCGCCGTGATGATTGTCCACCTGTACGGCCGTTGCGCTTATACCGACAGGATAGGAGACATCTGCCGCAGGCACAACCTTAAACTGATAGAGGATAACGCGCAAGCTCACGGGTGCACGTTCGGCACTAGGCGCACGGGCAGTCTCGGCGACGCAGCCGGCCACAGCTTTTATCCGGGCAAGAATCTCGGCGCGCTCGGCGATGCCGGGGCTGTCACTACCGACGACGAGGAGTTGTCCGCCGTGGTGCGCGCGCTGGGCAATTACGGCTCAAGCCGCAAGTATGTATTCGACATGAGGGGGCGCAATAGCCGCATTGACGAGGTTCAGGCCGCCGTGCTTCGCGTCAAGCTGAAGTATCTTGACGAAGACAATGCCGCGCGCAGGGCAATGGCCATGCGTTACATAACCGAAATTGGCAATCCTTTATTGCGTCTGCCTGACGATGATTTCTGCCGTAACAGCGTGCATCATATATTTCCCGTGCTTTGCGCCGAACGTGACCGTCTGCAGCGTTATCTGTCCGTAAACGGCGTAGGCACGATGATTCATTACCCGATACCGCCCAACAAGCAGCGGTGTTACGCAGGATGGGATGGGCTGAGCCTGCCCGTTACCGAGCAGATTCACCGTGAGGAACTGAGCATACCGCTCAATCAGGCGATGACGGAAGCTGAGGTCGGAACCGTTATCAACCTGCTTAATGCGTTCAAATAGGAGCTTATCTTTCAGCTAAGAAAGATAAGCGTATAAACCGTTGACAGTCAATGGGTTGCTAAAAGGCCACGTTTCGCAATGCCGTTGACGGCC
>CAJMAO010000106.1 GCA_905211345.1 uncultured Prevotella sp. | reverse complement strand
GCGCCGTAGGCTCGGAGGCCAACTGCGCCAGCGCGATGATTGCCCTGAACACGGCCGTGGCCGAAGCCCTGACCGACTTCAAGAGGCGCGTCGACGCGCTCATCGCGAAAGGGCAGGACACCACCGACGCAATACTCGACGTGCTTCGCGAGGACATAAAGACGTGCAAGCCGATACGGTTCGACGGCAACGGATATTCTGACGAATGGAAGGAGGAGGCCGCACGCCGCGGCCTGGACTGCGAGACGAGCTGCCCCGTAATCTTCGACAACTACCTGAAGGACGACTCCGTGCGCATGTTCGAGTCGATGAACGTGATGAACCGCAAGGAGCTTGAGGCACGCAACGAGGTGAAATGGGACACCTACACCAAGCGAATACAGATTGAGGCGCGCGTCATGGGCGACATAACGATGAACCACATAGTGCCCGTGGCAACGCATTACCAAAGCCGGCTGGCCAAGAACGTGATGGACATGCGCCAGATATTCCCCGTGGAAAAGGCCGACAAGCTGTGCGCGCGAAACATGAAGCTAATAGAGGAAATAGCCGAGCGCACGCAGCTTATCGAGACAGGGGTGGAGGAACTCATCGAGGCGCGCAAGGTGGCGAACAAGATTGAGAGCGAACGCGAGAAGGCAATAGCCTACCACGACACGGTAGCGCCGAAGATGGAGGAAATCCGCTACCAGATAGACAAGCTGGAGCTGATCGTGGCCGACGAGCTGTGGACGCTGCCCAAATACCGCGAGCTGCTGTTCGTAAGATAACTTTTAACAAAAAAGAACCCGGCCGCAAACCATAATATGGCTTGCGGACGATTTTTAGTACCATGCCATCCTGTCCCTTACCGCAGGTTAGCAGAGTAATGAAGGGTTTTTATATAGTCTTCCATAAACCGCCAATCAGGGTTTCCGCAAGAATCCACAGGCAGCTTTATCCTCATGTTTTTCAGCCTTGCCTGACTGCATTTAAGGCCGTAGTTGTATCTGTATTGCTCCATGTTTATGATTGTCACCAAGAACATCGCAATATAATTGTTGCATACGAACTGCGGTATCAGCTTCTCAACATGGTCGGACGCTGAGAAATCTTCCTCGTGCCAAGAACAATATCCCTTAACGGCACTGTCAACCGTAAAGCAGCCTCCTTCCTCCGTAAAATAATCGAAAAAACCTCTAACACCGTTATTAGTAGCCTGAGTGGTTACATACGGATAATCGCCGTCGCCGCTCAATTCAAGTTCTGAAAGCGGAGTGGTCTTTGAACCTTTTATGACAAACAGTCGCTTATCCGTCAAAGAGAACCATCCCCACCCATCCGTATCCAAACTGAAAGAGGCGTCAACCAACGGGGCATAGACTATGTCGGACATATTCATGTCAGAATATATCCTGAACGTGATATAGTCCCTGACTGTCTTTTCAAACTGCTGCTTTGAAACCGTGCCGTATTGCGTCGTCATATAAGCCTCGGCGCACCATTCGTCCTTCGCCGAAACGCAACGCATCACGCTCTTACCGGCAACTTCCTTACGGTTACGGTACAGCCGCAGCCATTCTTCTTTTATCTTGCCCCACTTGTTATGCACGTCGATACGGCCTAACTTCTTACGTTTCTCAAAGCCGTCGTCCTTAAAATATCCAAAGAAAGTTTCCTTGCCTTTGGGGTGGGGCTTGTGCGCGGTGAAAACCATGATACATGTCACCACGCTTTTATCAGAATTATAGAAAAGCTCGTCGGGCATCGAGAAAACGGCCTCAAGGGTATGCTTTTCCAATAATTCTTTCTTCAACAAAGCCGTCTTTCCTTTCGTCGCGATGGCGCACTGCATCGGAACAATGGCGACGCAAGTGCCTCCCTCGGCCAGCGCCTCCAAGTTCCATTTGACAAACTCCAGTTCCTCCACGTCTTTCTTCTTGTCGGCTTTGTATGGCGGATTAAGCATACCGACAGTAGGTTTCAACCGCTTTATCTCACCGATAATTTTCGGATTAAGCCCGCTTTCATAATATATGTTGGTCTTTCCGTCGCCGTGTATCGCCATATTCGACGCCGCGAGGCAATACATTTTGTCATTGTACTCAATGCCTATGAGCTGGTCTTCCCTTATTGATTTCTCTATTTCCTTGTCACCTTTCGCGTCTTCCATCATCCTGCTCATTGCCGATATGAGGAATCCGCAGGTGCCGGTGCAGTTGTCGAAAACAATCGAGTTCTTGTTGACATCGGCTATGTCAGAGAAAAACTCGGTAATATGCGTAGGAGTAAGAACCACTCCAAGGTCGTTGCTCGTGTTTGCGTATCTGAGAAACGCGACATACAACTGCCCCAGTACGTCGTAATAACGGTTTGTCCTCTTGAAGCTGTCAATGTTCTCCTCCATGTCGGCAATCAGCCCCCTGAGGTCTTTTGTGTCGTTCGGGTCTGAGAACATGCCGCGTATCGTGGCGTATTTCGATTCGAGCACTTTCAGCTTAACCGCGCCTACCTGCTCTTTCTCAAACCAGTTAAGCACGTCGTTCACCATGTTGTTGGCAAGTATCTGCTGGTTGTCTTCCGTCTTATAATAGTTCTTGAACTTCGGCAGCCTCAAAGCCAACAATATGCAACTGGCCAGTATGCAACGCTCCGCCTCGTCGATTTTCATCGTATGCAGACGGCTGTTCAGCACTCTCGTATAATCCAACAACTTGTCATAGTCCTGCCGTTTCTTTTCCTCCGACGTATTCAATCCCTCATAATAAGAGTCTGGCGGCAAGAGCTTGTCCTGAAAATACCGGAAAGCTTTCGGCTCATCCTTAAGATGCAGGAAATGAGACACTTTCAAATCGTCCTTGTCCGTGCCGCTGACCGCAATGGCGAGAACGTCAAAAGCCTTTGACAAGAAAGAAGCGTACAGCAACACGCCGTCGACGGCGTAATCGGCATATTGCCGCCCGCTCCCGCTCTCATGGTATTTCTTGTCGGCCTTGTCTTCAATTACAATGATAAAGTTCCTGTCCTTTTTATACTGGATTATGAAATCGGGATAACCTTTTCCGCATCCTTTTTTTGACGCGTTACGAAGCAACTTGTCAATGGACGGACTTGACGACGATTGCTGTTCTATGATTACGTCGCCATTAAATCGCATGAAATAATCACGTACAATATTGTCCGTGATAACTTCCTTCTTGCCTCCCTGCGTCTGTATTTCATTGCTAATCATGACAAAACCTTTTACAATACTAAAAATATGACAAGTAAGATAAAATCCAACTGTTTTTCCATGGTTTATCAAACCTTCTATGAAAAGCCGCGGTTCCTACTTGAAATACTCCCTCATCTGGGCGGCCAGCGCGGCCAGATGCTGCGGCTCGCCGTTGCCGTAGCGCTGCCACACGTCGTGGCAGGCGGCATACAAGGGCGACGCCTGCGGCTTGTCGCGGCGCAGGTAGGGGTCGCACGCCTGAAACATCGTAAGCACGCTGACCACGGCATGAGGTTTCACTTTCATCAGGCGGGCCAAGGCGGCCACCTCGGGCGTGGCCTCGACCATCGTCTGCGGCGTAAGGCGGAAGTACAGGTCGAGCGCCATTATGAGCATGACCGGCTTCAGCCCGGGCAGCGACTTCAGCTCGCGGAAGTCGCGCTCGAACGTCTCGCGCACCTCCACGCCGTCATAAAATCCTCCGCCGCTGCTGAATCCCGCCATGCGGCGCAGCGTCCTTACGTCGCGCGAGAGTCGGCGGCGGTTGCCGTCGTAGCGCCGCCGCAGGCGCACGAGGCTCGGCTCCGTAGGCCGTGCGAGGCGGAACATCTGGTCGTAAAGCGTCTGCGGCGGTATGTGAAGCTCTAGGGCAAGCTCCACCATGCCGCGCGAATACACTGGCTTCAAGCCCTCAGGATGCCTGTAATACAGCCCGAGCAGGGGCAGCCAGCACTCGTCTGTCCATAAAGGATGGGTAATCATAACGCCACAAAGATAGCGAAAGGCGAGCGCAATGCCAAACAAAAGACACAGTTTTTTTATTTGTCATTGCCGAGCCGCATCCTATCTTCGTGAAACAAAGATAGCGAAACTCGCCCGATTTTGGATGGATTTAGGAAGAATAATGTAAACTATTGGGCTTTCAGGGAGATACGCAGC
>CAJMAO010000105.1 GCA_905211345.1 uncultured Prevotella sp. | reverse complement strand
AAGAGCAGCCTGGTATTCGCTCTTCCGCACGAGGAAGGAAGCCTATCGCAGGTGCTTTCGATATTCTCGTTCTACAAGATTAACCTTACGAAAATACAATCACTGCCGATAATAGGGCGAGAATGGGAATACCTTTTCTATATCGACGTGATTTATGACGATTACACGCGCTTCCACCAATGCCTGGACGCGATAATACCTCTGATTAGCGAATTGAAAATACTTGGAGAATATGTGTCAAAACAATAACAATACCACAAAAGGCTTCAGCCCGGCCGACCGTCTGAAGTCGGTAAACGAATATTACTTTAGCCGCAAAGGAAAAGAAATAGCGCGGCTCAACGCAGAAGGCAAAGATATAGTAAGCCTTGCGATAGGCAGCCCCGACATGCCGCCGTCGACGGCGGCCGTCGATAAACTGTGCGAGGTCGCACGGCAAGACGGAAGCCACGGCTACCAGCCCACAACGGGCATCCCCGAACTGCGGCAGGCCATGGCCGGCTTCTATAAACGCTGGTATGGAGTAAGCCTCAACCCGCAAACCGAAATACAACCGCTCATCGGCTCAAAGGAAGGAATACTCCACGTGACACTCGCTTTCGTAAATCCGGGCGACAAAGTACTGGTGCCCGACCCCGGTTATCCTACCTATACGTCGCTCAGCAAGATACTCGGCGCAGAGGTGGTGAACTACGACCTTGACGAGAACAACGGCTGGCAACCAGACTTCAACAGGCTTGAAAGCATGGATTTGACCGGTGTACGCCTGATGTGGACAAACTATCCGAACATGCCGACTGGTGCTCCTGCACGCATGGAGACATACCGTAAGCTGGTAAAATTCGCCCGGCGGCACAATATCGTGGTAGTTAACGATAATCCATATTCATTCATCCTAAACGAGAAACCCGTCTCCTTGTTGCAAGTTGAAGGCGCAAAAGACTGCTGCATAGAGTTCAACTCGATGAGCAAAAGCCACAACATGCCCGGCTGGAGGGTTGGTTTATGTGCCTCGAACGCCCGTTTCATACAATGGATTTTGGAGATCAAAAGCAACATTGACTCCGGAACGTTCCGCGGAATACAGCTAGCCGCCGCCGAAGCGTACAACAACAGCGACGAATGGCACTACAAAGCCAACGTAGAAACATACAAGCGGCGGCGCGAACTGGCAGAAACCATAATGCAGACGCTAGGCTGTGAGTTTGACAAAAGCCAAGTGGGAATGTTTCTTTGGGGTAAGATTCCAAACCGATACGCCAATGCCGAGGAACTGACGGAGCGGGTGCTGCACGACGCAAGGGTGTTCATCACGCCCGGTTTCATTTTCGGAAGCAACGGCGAAAGATACATAAGGATATCCCTCTGCGCCAAAGACGTGAAGATAAAAGAAGCCCTTGAACGCATAAAAACAGTATTCCAAAAATAAAAAACAAACATACGATATTATGGAACTTGAACTGCAACCGCTCAACCTGCCGAGCGACAACGAACGACTGACGGTCATTGCCGGCCCATGTTCGGCCGAAACGGAAGAACAAGTAATGTCAACGGCTATGCAACTGGCCGCCAAAGGCTGCCACATATTCCGCGCCGGAGTATGGAAACCGCGCACCAAGCCCGGCGGTTTCGAGGGCAACGGAGAGAAAGCACTGCCTTGGCTGCAACGCGTTAAGGAAACAACGGGAATGTTGGTAGGCACAGAAGTGGCTACGCCCGAGCACGTGGAACTGGCCCTGAAATACGGAATAGACATACTGTGGGTGGGCGCACGCACCTCGGCCAACCCTTTCGCTGTACAGGCTTTGGCTGACAGTTTGAAAGGAACGGACATACCTGTATTGGTAAAAAACCCCGTAAATCCAGACCTTGAGCTATGGATAGGAGCGCTGGAACGCATCAACCAAGCCGGAATAAAGCGCCTTGCAGCCATTCACCGAGGCTTCTCAAGCTACGACAAGAAGATATACCGCAACCTGCCGATGTGGCAAATACCTATCGAACTGCGCCGACGCATACCCGAACTGCCGATATTCTGCGACCCGAGCCACATCGGAGGACGGCGCGAACTGATAGCTCCGCTGTGCCAGCAGGCCATGGACTTGGGCTTCGACGGCCTCATAGTGGAAAGCCATTGCGACCCAGACAAGGCATGGAGCGACGCCAAACAGCAGGTTACTCCCGACGTGCTGGACTACATACTCAGCCTGATAGTAATACGAGACCACACCTCAAGCACCGAAGGAATAACCGCGTTACGCAAGCAGATAGACGAAATCGACAACCAACTAATGGAAATACTGGCAAAGAGGATGCGCGTATGCCGGGAAATCGGACAGTATAAGAAGGAACACAACATGACCGTCTTGCAGACGTCACGCTACAACGAAATACTCGACAAGCGCGGGGCGCAAGGCTCTTTGTGCGGAATGGACCCGTCATTCATCAAAACCGTGTTCGAGGCCGTTCACGAGGAGTCGGTAAGACAGCAGATAGAGATTGTGAACAAGTAAAATTCTTAGAAGTCAATGAAGTTATAGAAGTTAAAGAAGTTACAGCCATTACCAACAATGGTAAAGCTGCCTGACATTCTGCTTTAACTTCTATAACTTCTTTAAATTCTATAAATCCAAACATAACATCATGCGAATCTTAGTATTAGGAGCCGGCAAAATGGGCAGCTTTTTCCTCGACTTGCTCAGCTTCGAGCACGAAACTGCGGTATATGAAAAGAACCACGAGCGGCTGAGATTTACTTTCAACACGCTGCGATTTACGTCGACGGACGAGATAAAGGCGTTCAAACCCGAAATGATAATCAACGCCGTAACCGTAAAATACACTATTTCGGCGTTCAAGGAAGTGATGCCTTATCTGCCGGAAGACTGCATAATAAGCGACATATCGTCAGTAAAGACAGGACTGAAAGACTTTTACGCCACATGCGGTCACCGTTACGTGTCCACCCATCCTATGTTCGGCCCGACATTTGCCAACCTCAACCAACTAAACCATGAGAACGCCATAATAATCAGCGAGGGTGACTATATGGGGCGCATCTTCTTCAAAGACCTGTACAGCCGCCTCGGACTGAGCATCTACGAGTATACTTTCGAGGAGCACGACAAGACCGTGGCCTACTCGTTGAGCATCCCTTTCGTAAGCACCTTCGTGTTCGCCGCCGTGATGAAACACCAAGACGCGCCGGGCACCACGTTCAAACGGCACAACAAGATAGCGCAAGGCGTATTGAGCGAGGACGACTATCTGCTGCAGGAAATTCTCTTTAACCCGTACACATCGGAACAAGTGGAGCAGATACGCACTGAACTCAAGGAACTGCTCGGCATCATAGAGCACAAGGACGAGCAGGCCATGAAGGCGTATCTTGGGAAAATAAGGGCTAACGTCAAGGACAATTCATAATGCATAATTCATAATTCACAATTCATAATTACGTTGCAAAGCAGACCTCCCATCATCCATTCTTTAATTTTTAATTGTTAATTTTTAATTTTAATATGTGCCTTTCGCTGTTCCTTGCATCACTGCTGACGCTCGTCCAGCTAAACTGCGAGAACCTGTTTGACTGCCTCCACGACAGCCTTAAGCAGGACATCGAGTTCACGCCCGAGGGCGACCGACGCTGGACCGAACACAAATACTGGACAAAACTGAACAATACGGCAAAAACGATAATAGCCTGCGGCACAGAAGGCGGCGACTGGCACGTGCCCGACTTGGTAGCCCTGTGCGAGGTGGAGAACGACAGCGTGATGCGCGACCTTACCAAGCGGTCGCTGCTGAGAAGTGCCAACTATGAGTATATCATGACATCATCGCCCGACGTGCGCGGCATCGACGTGGCCCTGCTCTACTCGCCGGGCAGCTTCGCGCCCGTAAGACATTACCCGCTGCGCGTGAGGCCGATGAAAGGAATGCGCCCAACGCGCGACATACTTTACGTAGCAGGCCGCATAATAACTGGCGACACGCTGCACGTGTTCGTGCTTCACGCCCCTAGCCGTTACGGCGGGGAACGGCGCACAAGACCGCACCGCAAGCTCGTGGCCGACCGCTATCTTGCCGAAGGCACCGTCCGCGCGTCGGAGATCCGCAACGACGCCGACCAGAAGAAGGCGG
>CAJMAO010000104.1 GCA_905211345.1 uncultured Prevotella sp. | reverse complement strand
ACTGCAACTTCCGCTTTTTTATTTCAACACATACACCTGAACTGCGGATGAACCGCATATTGGAAAACAAACGGATTAGAAGATATATTGCACACGTGCCTGAGCGATGAAAAAATCCTTATCGTAGAAGCTGCCGCAATGGTCGCCCACCCACACGTAACTTCCGCCAAACTTAACGCCTATATACCTGTTCAAATAGAAATTAACGCCCAAAGAAAGGTCTTTTTCCTCCCCTCCGTATATCGAGCTGCCGCTATCGTTAAGGTTTGTATAGTTAAACCGGGCCACAAGCTCTACGGCCTTACCCGACAGCGGGCGGCCCGGTATGCCGTACATCGCGTCATAATCAAACCCCTCGCCTGCTATAAGCCAACTACCCTGAACGTATCCGCCATGGGCGGCGTAGGCGGCAAGACCGCCCGTGCGGTTCATGCGGTCGACAAAGTACTCACCCTGCAACAATACTTTCCTCGACGTGTACAACAGCTCCAGCAGCCCTTTCATTTCACAGCCCATACCGCCGACCTCGGCATCAAGCAGCGGCGACGGCAACATGGACGTTACACCATCGCTCGTAACCTCGCCTACGGGAGCGGCGTTGTTGGCCTCCTTTGTCCTGAACGAGAATGCCCAGCCGACGTGCAACAACCGGTTGCGCCGCTGGTCTTGCGTCCGCCATACGGCGCGCGTAGTCGATACGAGCGAGTTTTTCTTGTCGTCACCGATGTGGTTGATGTCATTATTAGTGTAAAGTCCTGTCGCAAGATACCAATTATCGTTGTAAAAATGGTATGTTACACCGAGTTTACGACCGTCGGTAAACGCCAATACCGAAGCAGCCGACTGGTGAAAACGCAAGTCGACAGTACTGATGAGCATGTCCATGGAGAAAGGCTCGTAACCATTCCCGAGTGAAAGCACACTGTTCCTGAAATGATAATTCAACTGCAAATCCTTCACGGCAACCTTGCCTCCGCCAAGTCCGATGTCGGCCTTAAGCTCAAACTTGCCGTAACCGGCCTTAAAACCCACACGGAAATCCTCCAAACGGTAATACCCTTGCACGTCTTCCTTACCGTAACCGGTGGCCGTAGCGTCAAGCAATGCACGCGAACGGAACTTCACATGCAGCGTATCGGCCGCAACGGCATCAGCCGCTACAAACACCACCGCGCCCATACATAACATCCTGAACAAACGAAAAATCATTATCGGCAGCATTAAAATGGTTGCGGGAGCAAAGTTACCACACGACGTAGAATGAAAAGATGAATTCCTTATTTATAATAAACATGCTACCTACGCCGCCGTTTCATTAACGTTAATGAAACGCACGCGCAACCGTTTTGCAACAAGACAAACTACAGGAAACATGCAGGCACATACGACAAATGGCCGACTTCACAGCCGGCCATCAGTCAGTCATACAAAAACATTATGAATTTTATTTAGCGAACAAGATTATTAAAAAGTCTATCACTCTATCAGTTTCGCTTCACTTTATGATTTCTCATTGCGCCTGTTTGCAGTCGCGGCACTTACGCTCACAGTATCTTTCACATTGGACGCAGATGTCATACCCCAGCATGGCGCCAAGGATGAAGTCCTCCTCGGGTGAAAGCATGTTCAAAGGCCGCGTTACCATAAGCCTGATCGCATCGAGACACTCGCGCCGTCCGAAGAACAGGTTGACGCGGTCGTTGCCCACCGGCTGCACGATATAGCTGATGTTCTGCCGGCGAAGACGGGCAGTGGCGTACTCCTCGTACTTCTTGTTGAACGTGAACAGCACCATACGGCGCACGCCCTTCTTGTACTCGTATATGTGATTGGTCAACACCCGCATGTCGGGCGGCAATATCTCGGTACGCATAGGCTTCAGGGTTAAAGGCTGTCTTTTATCTGTTCCACCCACGCTTCGATGCGGGCGTCGGTCTTGTCGTCCTCGTTCACGTCGTCAAGGGCTAGCCCTATGAACTTTCCGTCGACAACAGCCGCAGAGTCGTCAAACGTATATCCGTCGGTAGGAACCTGTCCTACGAACTTGGCCCCGCTGTCTTTCAGGCCGTCGTAAATCTCGCCCATGGCCGAGCAGAACGTGTCGCCGTAAGACTCGCTGTCGCCGCATCCGAACAGAGCGATGGTCTTTCCCTCAAGAGCCGCGCCCTTTAGCGTTTCCAGTCCGTCGTACCAGTCATCCTGAAGCTCGCCCGCTCCCCACGTGGAAGTACCCAACAAGAGGTTGCCGTAACCGCCAACCGTGTCGGCCGAGATATTCGCCACGTCGTAAACATCGGCCTGGCCGATGCCCAGTTTGCCTGCTATCTTCTCTGCTATCGCCTGACATGTTCCTGTGGAGGAACCGTAAATAATGCACGTCTTATCCATATCCAGAATGTGTTTTTATTATTGTTTATCGTTACGTCTGCAAAGATATGACAAACAACACTGCTCCGCAATACCTAAAAATAGGGTTTCTGCCGATACCTAAAAATAATGAAACAACGGCCTGTGGAAAACAAAAAAGCCGTCGGTCCACAGTGGACTGACGGCTTCTTGATATGGAAATAAAATTACTTATTCAAACCACGGTTGTTAAACGTTGCGTTAAGCAGCATGAGATACTTTTGGTACTGCTCTGAAGTGAGCACGTAGCGCATGTACTTAAGATCCTTTACAACGGCCTTCTTAACCATGCTTTCACGCTCGTCGGCATTAGCTCCGGCTGCGTTCATCATGTCGGCGCAGAATGAAGTATGAATGTCTTGCACCGCCTCTGCCTGATCGATTGAGAGACCCAAGAAGTCTGCAAGCCTGTCATAGTTCACGGCCATGTTGTAAGCGCTGGCGTTGTCAACGTTGTTCAACTTTTCGTTCTCCGCAAATGTCATAGTCATGCTGAGCACAGCTACGACGGTTAAAAACAATCTTTTCATAATCCTTAAAATTTTCTTTTTACCTTTGAGCCTCGGTTCTCTTCTCCCGAATCGCCTCGGCTCGTTATCCTTTTAATTAACTCTATTTGTCTTTCGACGGTGCAAAGATACGACCATTTCGGACAACTTGGTATAAAAATAACACACTGTTTGCGTTAACAGCTTACTTTTTTGACCTACATCAATGTTTTAGCTACAATCTGTTGCTATTTTGACACTGTCAACCTGTCAATATGACAAAACCGTTTCAAACATGACTTTTTGGCATACTGCAGCCACACAATACGCCTTATATATATAATAATGTAATAGCCGACAAGTGATTTTACGACTGTTTGCAAGCCACAAAACCACAGGACAAGGCATCCAACGTAACCAGCTGACCTGCAATAGGTTAGCGCAAGCATTCCAAAAGGTGGCCTTTTAGGCTGCGAAAGGCCGCCTTTTATGAGCTAAAAGACCGTCTTTTACAACGCAAAAAGCCACCTTTTAAAACGATGCCAACAAATTTATCAGCCACGGCGGGCGACAAATCGAAAAAATTTAGCTACATTTGCACGTCAATATAAACAAAAAGAAATAAAATGGACAACAACACTAACAAATACATCGCGGTGGCGTATAAGCTGTACACCGTAGAAAACGGAGAAAGCGAACTCGTTGAAGAGGCTACCGACAAAGAGCCGTTCCAGTTTATCAGCGGCTACGGAATAGCGCTCGACTCATTCGAGAAACAAATGACCGGACTTGAAACCGGCGCGGAGTTCGACTTCACACTGCAAAAAGACGACGCCTACGGCGACTACGAACTGGAGCGTGTGCTCGACCTTAACAAATCCGTGTTCTGCATAAACGGCCACTTCGACCACGAAAACATATACAAAGACGCAATCGTGCCGCTGCAAAACGAGGACGGCAACAGGTTTTACGGAAAAGTGCTCTCCATAGGCGACGACAAAGTGAAAATAGACCTCAACCACCCGCTTGCAGGCAAGACGCTAAATTTTAAAGGACATATAGTGGAGGCGCGCGAAGCCACCAACGACGAGATACAGGGCCTTATCAACCGGATGAGCGGCGAAGGCTGCTGCTGCGGAGGCCACGGTGACGGCGAATGTTGCCACCACCACGAAGGCCACGAAGGCGGATGCCACGGCCATAACCACAAGGAAGGCGAAGGTTGCTGCGGACACCACGGGCACAAAGACGGCGGATGCTGCCATAAAGAATAAAGAACTGCACGGCGGCACGTATGCACCGCCGCAGGCTTTCTTAATTCTTAACTCTTAATTCTTAACCCAACATGCGTAACACCTTCGGCCATTTATTCCGCCTGACCACTTTCGGCGAAAGCCACGGCGAAGGCATAG
>CAJMAO010000103.1 GCA_905211345.1 uncultured Prevotella sp. | reverse complement strand
CTTGGCACACCATGCTCATCTCCTGCAAATATCCGTCGCCGATTGTCCGATAGTCAAGCGTACCATCTTCCCGATAGATTTCTTTGGGACGTAAAAGCGTGCCGACTATCCTGTGAAAGTCGAAGGGTTCGAGTTTTACTTCGTAGTTTTGGTTCTCCTCGCCACTGATACGGACCAGCAGTTTGTCGTCTTTCGTCACGTTACTGGTGAATGTCTTGCCCGCATGGGTGAGCGCGAAGTTGATGGCGAAGATCTGCCCGGCACGGTCCCCGTCGAAGCAGAGATGGTGGTAAGCGTGTGGAGTGGCCTCTATCATGGCTTTGAACTGTTGCTGGCTCGGTGCTCCGCCAGTAGAGACGAACACTCCCTTTCTAAGTTCCTTGTCCCATTTCTGGTTAAGCTGGTAATAAGCCATTGCGTCGTAGGCACTCTCGAACCAATAGATACGCTTGGCTTCCGCAAGTGGGGTCTTGGCAGGGCTGGCAATCCACAGCCCCTCGCTCGAATTGCTGCCCTCGGCCTTGCCTTTGTAGCTGCCGCTTCCGTCCATTCTTGCACGTCCCCGTTCTTCGAAGCCCACGACCGTACCGTCGCCTTTGGGCAAGGTCAGCGGAAAAGCGAGATTGGTGTATGCCGCACCGTCCTCACGATGTTTCGTCGCCAGACAGAAGTGGCGGTGGAAGGCATATTGCGTGTAGAGGTCGATACCCCGGCTCTTGAAATAAGGATAGAACTTCTTCTGTGTCTCCCGGTCCTGCGGGTTGAACTTGTGCAGGTCGTAGTTTGCGATGTCGAACGGGCGGATGTCCCGCTTGGGCTGTATAATCCGCGTTGTCCGGTCCTCGATAGGATGGTTCAGCAGCCGGTTGCACACGAGGTTCACCAGTCGGTCGGGGGACATGCCCACACGGTATTCCGTGAAGAACTGCGGGTGCTCCTTGATGAACGAGATGATGTTATAGACTTTCTGCTGCTGGGCTTGGAAGCAGCATTTTCCCTGTTGCGTCACGATGAACTTGTCGCCGCGGATACGCCGTCCCTCGCTGTCTATACGAACATACGAGGGATAGCGCAGGCCGTCGCGCCGGTTCAGGTGGTAGCCCGCGTCAATCAGCACGTCCTGAATGTTCAGCCTTTGCAGGAAGTCGTCGTAGGTAAGGTCTCCTTCTCTCATAGTTGTCTTTATCTCCCTCTTCTCATATCGTTAATATCCTGATTCATCTGTGCCTCGAAATTGCGTATGGCCACGTCTCTCGGCGTATCGACACCGGGTTTGAAATACGGGTGTGGCGGGCCACCGAAACGCTCGCCGTAGAACTCCGGACCGTGATGATGATGCCGCAAGCCGTGGACGACGCCCGCCGTGATGACCGTTCCCGCTGTGAGGGCGGCGAAAATTTTCACGCCGAGACTGCGCTGCGCTTCCGGCCGCATCTTCATGTCCACCTCGCTGAATATCTTCGAAAAGATTTTCATGCGATGGTAGTCATCGACCGCAAGGAATTTATCGTAATCCTTCTGGCTGATCTCGTGAGTGATGACTTGCCCGTCGATGACGGCCGTCATCTTGTACTTGCCCTCTATGGGGGATGGATGTACGGCTATTTCGCCGACCTCGACCTCCCTGCCGTGCCGTTCTTCCCGATACCAGCCCTTGCGCTCGTCGAGCACGGAAATATCCCGTCCATCGACGGAAGCGGTTGCGCCATACGGCATCTCCTGCCGGAGCTGGTTTTCCAGAGGGGAGAGGATTTCCTGCTCCTGTTGCTGGCGTTGCGTCAGTTCCTCCTGCACTTCGGGGTGCAAGCCGAGGGCGATACGCCGCTCGCTGTCGAGATCCGCCATTGTTACCTTGTCGGCGAAATCCGCCCTGATTACCCCGTTCAGGACTTCCAGTCGTTTCTCGACAGGTTGTTCCTCGATGGAGTTGGAGGTCAGGACGGCCGTTTCTTCTTTCGTCAGGTCATAGACCATATCGGCGGCCACCTTTTCGGACTGTACGGTCAGGGTCCGTGCCTCCTTATCGACGATAAGACCGTGGGAGGCAAGACACTCCTGCCATTTCTCGTTGGAAAAATAGACCGGAGAAGCAATCAACTCCTTGTAGGTACGGGCCGGTTCTGTACTGCGCGGACGGCTGACTATCGGCGTGATGACCGTTTGCAAGTCCTGCAGGACATCGGTCTGTCGTGCGGACTGTATAGGCTGCCCGTCCTTGTACTTGTAATAAAATCCGTAGCCGCCCGATTGCAATTCGCCCGGCTTCATGCGCCCGTCCCACCGTTCAGGGACAATGGGTGGTCCCGGATAGAACAGCTGTCCGCCGACCCGCCGCAGATGGAAACCCCACTGGTGGCGTGGCGTCCAACCGAGGAACGGAGGCGGCATACCCAGCCGTCCCACACGTCCGTATTCGCCCATACCGATACGGTAGCCGTGCAATCCCATAGCGACACGGCCGTTGGCGTTACGGGTATGGACGAAGTTCTTGGGCATATAAAAGTCTTTCCCTACAATGCTCGTGAACACGTTGTAGGCTTTCTTGTTGGCCGAGTTTGTCCCCCAGTCCGTCAGGGCCAACATCTGACGCTCGGTAAGGTCGTAGGTCAGCAGCGGCGAGTCGTGGCCCTGTACCACGAGCCGGTAGCCCGTGCCGTCACTGACCACGTGGGCCTGCATACCGTTACGCCTCAATATGTCCTGCATTTCGGGTTGCAGGTCCATCATTCGGGGGTTGGTATTCTTTCGTATCGCCATAATCCGTTGTTAAAAAGGTTTCCGTTATGCGTCTCCGCTCTCCATCGCCGCTTCCAGTTGTTCGTCCTTGTAGTGGACGAACTCGGCGGCCGATTCATTGCCCACCATGAGACCGTGCTCCTTGCAATAGCGGGTATATTCCTCCTGCCATTCGGGTGAGAAATGATTCACATAGTCAAGCCAGCCGTACTGGCCGCGCTCCATCTTCTCGATAAGTACCTCTTCGGGATAATATTGGTGTTCTGCCATATTTGATGAATGTTAAGATGTTATTTGTGAAGTCCCGCCGCACGGTTACGCTCGGCGCTTTTCTTCTGTTCGTTCCACAGTTCCTCGGTATATTCCTCTTCGGGAACGTAGTCGAGATTGCCGTCGTCGTCCATCACCCAGCAGCCGTACACGCCGAAAGTGTATTTGTCCCACTCGCGTTTGGGTTGTTCTTTCCATTTTTGGCTGTCGCCCGAACAGAAGCGGATGCCGGTCTTGTCGTGCAGGTCGATACCCACTGTGACGGGTTCGTCGTCTACGACCAGCGTCAGCGGTTCGCCGTTCTGCATTCCGTTTACCTCTACCGGACCGAGATGCATTATTTCGGCCAGCACTTGCAGGTTGCGCCCGATAATCGGCGTGGGAACATACATCACTTGCTTCGTTCCCTCGTCTATCTGCACGAATGCCTTGCTGTGCCGCCCGTCCGCCGTCTCCACGTCCGCAATGATGGCTTTGCCGTCAAGAAGCTGTTTCTGTTGCGCCTCGTCATAGCGTTCCAGCGGCGAGGATTCCAGAACGGGATAGAACACCACGTCCGGTCGGCCGTCGTCCCTGCGGACAAGGGCGAAGCGGCTGCGGCTCTCTATCAGTTCTCCTTTCTCGTCACGGACACGCACCGGAAGCACGGGAGAGTGTCGACCGTCGCAAATCTCATCAAGGACACGCATCGGCAAGTCCTCGATCATCTCCTGTGTAAGCCCGAATCGGGCCAGTGTCGGATAGGGCAATTCAATTAGTTCAAATCGTACTACATTCATATTTAATTTTGTATTTTGAATTACACTTTGCAAAGATAGATTCTTTTCATTCCCTTGTATATAATAGAATAATATTAGTGTATTAAGAGTGTTTATTTTTATGTTCAAAGTATGATTTTACACATAAATTCATACTCTGAATGCTTTTTTTGTTGTACTTTGGTCGAAAAAGGTCGTGGAAACGGGACATCTTGGGCAGAGCTGGTTATATTTGCCGCATGAGAAAGAAACTACTGTTTTTGATGGCGGGTGCTGCAAGTGTCGCAGGCCCCGTTCAAGCACAATTCAATACGGTTTCGACCGTGCCGTTCCGATACAGGGTTGAAGTCGTTTCTGCCGGTAGGGATAATGCGGTAACCTTGCCCGGATACACGCTTTCCGTCCAAGACACCTTACCACCGTCAGGAGACGCTGCCCCGGCATTGTCTGCCGACACCTGCAAGCACGTATGGATAGAACGCTATCTTAGCGTAAGCTATCCGCTGCGCCGGATGAAAATCAACTCGCTTTATGGGTATCGGAAAGACCCTTTTACCGGAAAAAGAAAGTTTCACAACGGAATCGACCTCCATGCGCGGGGCGACGAGGTAATGGCCATGATGGCGGGAGTGGTAGTGAAAGTCGGGCAGGACAAATCCTCCGGCA
>CAJMAO010000102.1 GCA_905211345.1 uncultured Prevotella sp. | reverse complement strand
CCCACCTGACCGGCTCCGTGGCCACCGTTCCTATGGACGAGATTGAAGACTTGGCATCAGGCGGACTTGCCAGCGCGCTTGAAGGCTTGGTGAACGGCTTGAGCGTGAGCGGTGGCGACGCACGTCCCGGCGAGAACGCGCAGATGTATATCCGCGGAGCCAACAAGATTTCGGAAGGCGTTGGCGCTACGGCCCAAGAGCCTCTGTTCGTAATCGACGGATACATCTATCCCAACGACCTTAAGGTAGGACGCTCTACCCAGAACCCGGGCGCCGAGGCCTTCAACAACCTCGACCCGTCGGAAGTCGAGAGCATTACTGTGCTTAAGGACGCCGCAGCTGCCGTTTACGGCGCACGCGCGGCCAACGGTGTAATCCTCGTTACCACGAAGAAGGGCAAGATAGGCGCCCCGCGCATCTCTTACAGCGGCACGTTCGGATTCACCGATGCCGTGTCACATCCTAAGATGTTGAGCGCCTACGAGTACGGACGGCTTTACAACGCCGTGGCTGCGGCCGACCCCACGTCGCTCTCTACGCTCAACCTGCGCACCGGTCTGTATCAGGCCGACGAGCTTGAGGCCATGCGCGGGCTTAACTATGACCTGCTTGACAAGTACTGGGAGACGGGCTTCACCATGAAGCACAGCATCAACCTGAGCGGCGCCACCGAGCGCGCAAGCTACTTCGCCAGCCTGTCTTACTTCGATCAGGACGGCAACCTCGGCCATCTTGACTACAACCGCTGGAACTTCCGCGCCGGCATCGACGTGAAGGTAAGCAAGTGGCTCTCGGCCAACCTCAGCGTTTCGGGCGACTACGGCAAGAAGAACAAGCCGCACATAAAGGTAGGAGGCTCGGGCAACGACAAGGACTACAACATCCTTCTCACCCGTCCGCGCTACATCCCGGAGGAAGTCAACGGCCTGCCCATAGCCGCTTACGGTATAAGCAACGCCGAGAAGCACCAAGGCCAGCGCTACTCGTTCTCAACGTTGCAGAACAACGGCGACTACGAGAACAACATGAACTCAAACCTTAACGTGCAGGCTGGCGTTACTTACGACTTCGGCTGGAGCAAGATACTCAAAGGCTTGAACCTGCGCTTCACCTATTCTAAGAACATAAGCACGGACAAGGGCAACCAGTACGGCTCGTCATACGAGCTTTACACCATGCAGAACCGCACGGGTAGCGGCCAGCACTTGTACACGCCCGTGGCCGGTCAGGACTACGCACCGTTCATAGCCGATGGTAATTTGCAGGTACATGAGTTTGCCAACGGCGACGCATCGATCAACCGCACGATGTTGCGCTCAGACAGTTACCAGATGAACTTCACCGCGTCTTACAACCGCGACTTCGGCCAGCACTCGGTAGGCGCGCTGTTCTCAATAGAGAAATCAGAGAGCGAAAGCGAGTATATCTACGGACTTGTAGGCGACCCTCTGCCTTTCACCAACGGCCAGACTGGCACCGCAACGGGCAAAACGACTCTTGAATGGAACCGTGCCGAGTCGGGAACTCTTTCTTACATAGGCCGCTTAAACTACGCTTACGCCAACAAATACTTGGCCGAGTTCCTTATCCGTTCTGACGCGTCGACAAAGTTCGCGCCGAAAAATTATTGGGGAGTGTTCCCGTCATTCAGCGCTGGCTGGGTGATGTCAGAGGAGAATTGGTTTAAGAAAGCCCTGCCTTGGGTAGACTATCTGAAGATACGCGGCTCGTTCGGCCTTACCGGCCGTGATAATATCGCGGCATGGCAGTGGGCAAGGTTGTACAACTCCAACACGTGGGGAGGCCCGGTATTCGGCGAGGATGCGGGCCGTGAGCCTGGCGGCGTGATAACAACCGACAAGGAAACGGCTGCCATAAATCCCGAGGTGCATTGGGACAAGGTGTACAAGTTCAACCTCGGTCTGGATTTTAACGTGCTCAACCAGCGTCTCAGCGTGACGTTCGACATGTTCCGCGAGTGGCAGCGCGAGATGCTTATCAAGATGGACGCGTCGGTAGATGCCGTAGTGGGCACGCGCTCCGCGTCGATGAACATCGGCGAGATGGACTCTTGGGGATATGAACTCAGCGTTACATGGAGAGACAAGATAGGCAAGGACTTCAAGTACCGCATCGGCCTGAACACAGGATATTACGACAATAAGATTCTCAACCGCGACTGGGAGACCGACTACCTATACCGCCAGATACGCAAGGGCGGACGCTCTGACATCGGTCTTTGGGGTATGCAGTGCATCGGTATGTTCCGCTCGTTCCAAGACATCGAGGAGTATTTCAACAAGTACAACATCACTTCTTACCTCGGCATGAGCAAGTCGGAAGTGCGTCCCGGTATGCTCATCTATAAGGACGTGCGCGGTGCGCAGCAGCCTGACGGCACGTATGCCGGCCCTGACGGAATCGTGGACGAGGAGAACGATCAGGTTCGTCTGTCAAACCGCACCAATCCTTACAGCTTCACCTTGAACCTCGGGGCCGACTGGAAGGGTCTGTCGCTTACGGCTCAGATCAACGCCTCATGGGGCGGATACCAGACGCTTGACGGCTCTATGCTGAAGTCGGGCAGCGGTGTCAGCGCTCTTGAATACACAAACATGCCTTCTTTCTGGAATGTTGACAACATGTATTCTTACCAAGACGTTTACGACGCTCAGGGCAACCTCGTGGTTAAGGAGAACCGCAACGGCAACCTGCCTAACCTCCAGTATCAGAACGTAAACTCAATAGCGTCGTCGTTCTGGCGCATAAGCTCTACACGCATCACGCTCAACCGCCTGACCTTGGCTTACACCATACCGCAGAACTGGGTGAAGAAAATAGGCTTGCAGAACATCCGCGTGAACGTGACAGGGCAGAACCTGCTGAGCTTCTACAATCCGTATCCTGACAACTTCATCGACCCGATGTGCTCTTACGACGCTTACCCGACGCTGCGTAAGTTTACGGTCGGCGTGAACCTTACGTTCTAAAACCATTTAAACTCTAAACGAAACATGATAATGAAAACAAAGATAATCACCCTGTTCGGCTTCGGCCTTGTGTCGGCACTCGCGTTTACGTCGTGCAGCGACGAGTTTCTTGAGGACAAGAAGAGTTACGACAAGGTTACCCCCGACTTGTATAATACCTACGAGGGTGCTAAACTGCGCATCGACGAGATATATACGCACAACCTGCCTACAGCCAACAGCGGGGCTAATTGGCGCTATCCGTCAAGCGGAACGGCCGATGACAACTCGAAATCGACGGAAGAATATTTTGGTTTCGGCGCTTTTGTCAATCCCGAGATAGAACTGAAGACCTCGTTGAACAACGCACCCGAGTATTTCTTAGGCTCGTTCGGAAGCGTTGAGGCTAACACATTCGGCTTCATACGCCTTATCAACGATGCCATAGAAGGCATCTCCGGCAGCACGCTTACGCAGGAACAGAAAGACGAACTGCTGGGTCAAGCCTATTTCTTCCGTGCGTGGAGGTATTATAATTTGGTAAGATATTACGGCGGCGTGCCAATCGTTGACAAGGTGCTCGACCCGTCTTCAAGCGAAAGTTATCCGCGTAACACCACGAAAGAGTGCATCGACTTCATACTCGGCGACCTTGACAAGGCTGCCAAGATGCTGGCCGACAAAACCATGAACGGCAGCGGATTTACCGGCGACGACTACGGCCGCGTTACCACGGGTACGGCCCTCGCGTTGAAAGGCCGCGTGCTGCTGTTGTGGGCAAGCCCGTTGTTCAACCGCAAGGACGACCCCGAGCGCTGGACTAACGCTTACAATCAGATGAAAGTGGAGCTTGACTCTATCAACCGTTGCGGCTACGGCCTGTTCTCGACGAGCAACAACGTAAATGGCTCCGACTTCGCCTTGATGTTCAATCAGGTAGGCCGTAACCCCGAGGCCGTGTTCGTAACGCTGTATAACAACCAGACTGGCGACGACATAGGCCAGAACAGCAACTGGGAACGCAGCGTGCGCCCGAGCAATATTACAGGGGCGGGCATCGAGGCTTCGGCCATGCTCGTGGATATGTTCCCAATGGCTGACGGCAAGCGTCCGCAGACAACCGACACGTACAGTCTGCTCAATGAGTCGTCGATACCTTACGATCGCGACTGTCCGTTCATGAACCGCGACCCGCGCTTCTACCGCACGTTCGCCTTCCCCGGCTTCCGCTGGGCTTACTCGGGCAGTGATGACATACTGACTTCGCTTGAGCCTAACACCCCGCATTACAACTCAGGGCGTGACTTTGAGCTGTGGAACTACGGTTGGTACACCGAGACCGAGAAGCGTGACAACGAGGAAAACAGCTATGAATACGGTGCCGACAACCTGCTGGGCAACGGCAAGGGCGTGTACGTGCGCAAGCGTTCCGACGACTACGACGTGAACACGAAGCCCTCATACGTATGGGCTATGAATAAAGACAACGAGCCTTTTGGCCAGTCGGCACAGCCATTCATGGAGATGCGCTACGCCGAAGTGCTGCTCAACCTTGCCGAGGCTG
>CAJMAO010000101.1 GCA_905211345.1 uncultured Prevotella sp. | reverse complement strand
CCACATCATGTGGCAGGCCGTTTTTGTGTTATTGCCGGAATGACTTTTTAGAGCAGGGCGTCGAACTTTTGTTGGAGGTTTGCCTTCGTTGTGGCGCCCACGAACTTGTCGACCACTTGGCCGTTCTTTATGAACAGTATCGTGGGAATGTTGCGTATGCCGTATTCCATGGCAATGTCGTCGTTCTCCTCTACGTCGCATTTGCCTACTACAATCTTTCCGTCATACTCTGCGGCCAGCTCGGCTATAATGGGAGCGACAGCCCGGCAGGGGCCGCACCATGTTGCCCAGAAGTCAACTACTAACGGTTTGTCGCCGTTTTTCAAGCTCTCGAAGTTCTCTGTGGTGATTGTTACTTCCATTGTTTCTGTTTTTTATGTTAATAAAATGTTGTCTTGTTGTATGTTAACAGCAAACGGTGTGCCAATAATCAATTCATAATTCGTAATTCACAATTCATAATTGCCTGCCGGATAATTTGTGGCGTATGCCCTAATTATGAATTATGCATTGTGCGTTATGACTTAGTTTATCTTGTATCCAAGTGCCTCGTTCTGCTTGATGAATGATATAAGTTCGCGGCACACGTCCACTTTGCCGTTCCTGCTGCGCAGGAAAAAGGGGCGTGTTGAGTTCTTGTCGTACACTTGGAAGTACAGTTGAGTGTTGCCGTGGCAGTCTTTTATCACGCTTATCAGGTCGGATACGGTTACGTCGTCGATGCGTTCGGCGTCGAGGGTTATGGTCAGGCTCTCTATCTGCTGGTCCTTTACGGTTTGCAGGTATTGAATGTCGGTTATGCGCATTTCCATCATGTCGCTGTTTCTGAAACGCTGTACGAACTGTGCTCTCAGCATAATCGTACAGCCCTCCATGAGCATACCGTTCCATTTTCCCCATTCCTCGCCGAATAAGGCAAGCTCGCCTGAGCCGTCGAAGTCTTCTATCGTGATGAAACCGCACGGCTTGCCGGTCTTTGTGAACTTGCTGCGCACCATGGTAACGATGCCTCCGAGGATTACTTCCTGCTTCTTCTGTAGCTCTATTTTGTCGGCCAGCTCCGAGCAACGGGTGTTACATAAGTTTGTGAGTATTACCTCGAAGTCGTCCAGCGGGTGGGCCGACAGGTATATGCCTACAAGGTCGCGTTCGCGGTTGAGCCTCTCAATGTTGCTCCATTGTTCGCCTTCAGGCACTTGCGGCGTGGCTATCTCCACCTCGTCGATGCCCCCGAACAGCGAGTTTTGCGCCGTGTTCTTCTCCTGTTGGTACATCTGTCCGTAGCGTACAAGCGTGTCAAGGAACATGTCGCCTTTCGGATTGCGGGCGAAATAGCTCTCGCGCCTTATGCCGAAACTGTCGAACCCTCCGCTCAGGGCAAGGCTCTCGAAGCATTTGCGGTTTACGGCGGCAAGGTTGACGCGCTGCGCTAGGTCGAATATGTCTTTGTAAGGGCCGTTCTTCTCGCGTTCACCAATTATCGCCTCGGCGGCCGCCGTGCCCATGCCTTTTATCGCGGCTAGCCCGAAGCGGATGGCTCCCTGCCTGTTTACGCTGAACTTCTGGCGGCTCTCGTTAACGTCGGGACCCAGTGTCTTGATGCCCATGGCCTTACATTCGTCCATGAGCTTGGTTATTTCAGTTATGTTGGTGACGTTGCGGCTCATGTTGGCGGCCATGTATTCGGCCGGGTAGTGCGCCTTGAGGTAAGCCGTCTGGTAGGCCACCCACGAGTAGCACGTGGCGTGGCTCTTGTTGAACGCGTAGCTGGCGAACTTCTTCCAGTCCTCCCATATCTTGTGCAGCGTCTCGTGCTTGTAGCCGTTTTTTTCGCCGCCTGCGTAGAAAAGGCCCTCCAAGTGGTTCATCTTTTCTATCTGCTTCTTGCCCATCGCCTTGCGCAGGGTGTCGCTCTGGCCGCGCGTGAAGCCTGCCAGCTGGCGGCTGAGGAGCATGACTTGCTCCTGATACACGGTTATGCCGTATGTGTCCTTGAGGTATTTCTCCATGCAAGGTATGTCATACGTTATCTTTGACGGGTCGCGTTTGCGCTCGATGAACTGTGGAATGTAGTCCATAGGCCCCGGCCTGTAGAGGGCGTTCATGGCTATGAGGTCTTCGAATACGGTAGGGTGCAGCTCGCGTAAGTACTTCTGCATGCCCGACGATTCAAACTGGAACGTGCCTATCGTGCGGCCTTCGCTGTATAGTTTGTAAGTCTCGGGGTCGTCGATAGGTATGGTGTCTAGGTCTATCTCCTTGCCGGTGGTGAGGCGTATGTTCTCAACCGCCTCTTTCAGAATGGACAAAGTCTTCAGTCCGAGGAAGTCCATCTTTATCAGTCCGGTCTCCTCTATCACGCTGCCTTCATACTGCGTGCACAGCAGTTTCTGCCCGGTCTCCTTGTCGTCTGCCGTCGACACGGGCACCCAGTCGCTTATAGGGTCGCGGCAGATGATGGTTCCGCAGGCGTGGATGCCGGTGTTCCTTACGTTGCCTTCAAGCATTTTGGCGTACTCTATGGTCTCACGCATGCGCGGGTCGGGCGAAGCCTCTGCCTCGCGCAGCTCCTTCACGCATTTGATAGCGTTCGTAAGGTTCATCTTCATGCCGTCGGGCAGGCGGTCGGGAATGGCTTTGCACAAGCGGTTCGACTCCTCTAGGGGCAGTCTCTCCACGCGCGCCACGTCCTTTAGGGCCAGTTTCGTGGCCATTGTTCCGTAGGTTATGATGTGCGCCACCTTGTCGGCACCGTATTTGTTTGTCACCCATTCCAGCACCTTTCCGCGCCCGTCGTCGTCGAAGTCGGTGTCAATATCGGGCAGCGAGATACGGTCGGGGTTAAGGAATCGCTCGAACAGCAGGTCGTACTTTATGGGGTCGATTTTCGTTATGCCGAGGCAGTAGGCCACGACTGAGCCTGCCGCGCTGCCACGTCCCGGCCCAACCATCACCCCTAGTTCGTCGCGCGCCGAGTTGATGAAGTCCTGCACGATGAGGAAGTAGCCCGGGAAACCCATCGTCTTCATTATGTAAAGCTCGAAGTTGACACGCTCTTTCACTTCGTCGGACAGCGGGTCGCCGTACAGGCGCTTTGCTCCCTCGTAGGCGAGTTTGGCCAGATAGTCGGCCTCGAACTTTATACGGTATATCTTATCATAGCCGCCCAGCTTGGCAATCTTCTTCTCGCCTTCCTCGCGCGAGAGCACAACGTTGCCGTTTTCGTCCTGCGTGAATTCGTCGTAAAGCTGTTCCTCGGTGAACTTCTTGCGGTATTCCTCCTCCGTGCCGAACTCCTCCGGGATGGGGAAGAACGGCATGATAGGCGCGTGGTCGATGCTGTACGCCTCGACTTTGTCGAGCACTTCGCACGTATTTGCCAAGGCTTCGGGCACGTCGGCGAACACCTCGTTCATCTCCTCGCGCGTCTTGAACCACTCCTGTTTGGAGTAAAGCATACGGTCGGGGTCGTCCAAGTCCTTGTTTGTAGACAGGCACAAGAGGCGGTCATGGGCCTCGGCGTTCTCCTCGTCGACGAAGTGGCTGTCGTTCGTGCATACCAGTTTGATGCCGTATTTCTCGGCGAATTTCATCAGCACCTTGTTCGCTTTCTGCTGCAAGGGGTAAGTCTCGCGGTTGGCGCGTATGCTAGGGTCGGTTACTTTATGCCGCTGAAGCTCAAGGTAATAGTCGTCGCCGAACACGCGCTTGTACCACTCCACGGCTTCCTCGGCCCCTTTTATGTCGCCCTTCAGGATTTTCGCCGGCACTTCGCCCGCGATGCACGCCGAGCACACTATCAGTCCCTCGTGGTAAGTCTCGAGGTCGGCGCGGTCGGTGCGGGGGCGCATGTAGAATCCGTCCACCCACGCGCGGCTCACCAGTTTGATAAGGTTCTTGTAGCCTTTGTAGTTTTTCGCCAGCACGATAAGGTGGTAGCCGCCTTGGTCGCCGTGGTCTTTCACTTTGTCTTCTTTCTTATGTCGGGCCACGTACATCTCGCATCCCAGTATGGGCTTGAACTCCGGCTTGCCCTGCTCTTTCAGCTCGCCGTTCTTTTTCTTGCAGTAGTTGAAAAACTCCTTTATGCCGAACATGTTGCCGTGGTCGGTCACGGCCATGCCTCTCATGCCGTTGGCTATGGCCTTGTCGACCAGCCGCTTTATGCTGGCTTGCCCGTCAAGAATGCTGTAATAAGTATGTACGTGAAGGTGGACGAAATCTTGCATGTCTTTATTCCGTGGTATTTCCGTTGGAGCGTCAAAGTTAAGGTGAAAAAACGAGACGGCCAAACTATTGGTGTGAAAAAAACATTATGCTGACAAACAGTCACACCCAGCGTATCGGCTGGCAGACTGTTCTGCAAGGTTAAGTTTTCTTAAACGCCGTGAGTTTGACGCTTCGTGAAGGCCGTTGCCCGTGAGCCGGCGGCTTTTGGCGGAAAAACGGCCGTTTTCCGGCGTTTGACGTAATGGTTTGAGGTTCAATATGTTGGGCTTGTTGGCGCTTGCCTGCGCGGCCGTTCGGCGTAAATGGCCGTGCAAAACGTG
>CAJMAO010000100.1 GCA_905211345.1 uncultured Prevotella sp. | reverse complement strand
AACGTAACCGACGTGGCTACGCCATAAAGAAAACCCTTAACCTTTGCGCTCATCTTTACATGATTTCAAATTCGGGGTGCAAAGATACTAAAATCAGGCGGGAAACAAGAAATACTGACGGATTATGTATGTCACAACTGCACCGGAACGTCTCTCAACCACACACGGCAAGAAATGACGTCCCGGTGCACTCACCATATATACGTATACGTGATTATTTCCACGTAAACATTGCTCCTGTTACGCCACCTGACAATATTTCAGACACATAGCCGTCACTGCCGAATCGGTAAGACAGGCTGTATGTCATAGACGAGTCTTCATCCCTATACCCTGACACAAGGTTTGCCGGCAATTTGCCTAAGTATCCCATGTTTGCAAGGAAGTTAAAATGAGCCTGAGGTATGCTTATGTCAAGAAGCGCGTCATCCCAATATACAACGCCTTTCCACGACGGCTCATCATTATATTCGTAAGTCCACTCCTCCGTGCGTCCGTCATCGTCTATGGCCGACACTTTTACGAGGTTGCCGTTCTCCCATGTAAAGCGTTCGGTAGAGCTACCATAACTGTCAATGAAAGACGCTTCGGCAAGCCTTTGCCCGTCATCGTACTTGAAACGGACTATGCCGCCGTCGTCCATATCTTCCATCCGTTCGATATATCCGTCACCGTTCAGTTCATACACAACATTATCGCTGTAACCGCCGCTGCCGGTTACGTTTACGGTTATTGAGCCGCTGCCATTCCTGAAAACGGCTATTCTATCCAATACTCCACCCTCATAATACTCATATCCTATCATCCTGCCGTCAGAATCGTATGAGATACTGTACCTGCCGCCGCCCGCAAATGTCACCTCCGACAGCTTCAGGTCTTTTCCCTTGCCTCCTCCGCCGCCTTCGTCATCATCGTCCGAACACGAGGCCATGCAAAGCCCGAGAATAAACACCGGTGTTAAAAGCAAAAATTTTTTCAAAAGTTCCATTGTTTTAAATTTTTATTAACATTCATTTTGTGCCCCTTATTCCCAAATCAAGGCGGTTGATAAATTAAAGCTTTGGCATATATATACGAAAAAAGCGTGGGAACTTTGCCCGTCACCCGTCCCACACTTGGAGGCCTTCGCATCGCCCTGTACCGTTGAACGGGCAACGCAGAAGCCCACGCCGTGTATGTATATACGCCGTCATCGGACGCAATGCCAAACGGCATACGCCAATAAGGGCTGCATAATATACACCCATGAGCATCTACTGTTGCCATGTTCCTGACGGTACAGAAGTTTGCGAAGTTTCCAAATGTCAAGACCAAAGCGCCAAGTAAACGCCTCTAACATATATGTCCCCCTGCCCGCCACTTGCGCGGCTTCTACAAAAGGGACATTGCAAATGTAAGAAAAATCATAATATATAGCAAATTTTACGGAAAAAATCATGCTCAAAACATATTGCACGCGGGGCTGCGCGCCGCTCCCACCACCGCTGCCTGCCGAACGGAACAAAAGGCAATATCGCACGGTTTTCACCCGATGCGGCCTTCGGCCAAGCGCAACTGGGCGGCGACAAGCCGCCCATAGGAAACGCGCTGACAATCAGCCACTTGGCAATATGCCGCCTTTTAGCCTGCAAAAGGTGGCCTTTTAGCGTGCAATTAACGGCCTTTCGGAAGGTGAAAAATGGCATTTTAGAAAAGCATACCATATTAAATTAACGTGGGTTCGGTATAGAACTAATCCTTCCAACAAGAAAACTGCTTGCTATTTTGAAAAATTGGTTCTTATACAGAACTCACATTGAAACTATGAAAAACAAACGTCGTATAATCTGTTAATTATATTTAAGTCGACCTTATACCTATGAAAAAATGGCAAAACATCACGTTTTTCATACCAAAAATGTGTAATTTTGCACAAAACGGGTACGTATATGGAAATCAGAAGGACTATATTGAAGGATTTGTCGGTATGGAAAGAAAGCAAACACCGTAAGCCATTGGTGCTTCAGGGAGCCAGGCAGGTAGGAAAGTCGTGGGCGTTAAACAGGTTCGGGCGTGAACATTTTGACAAATGCGCATACATAAACTTCGACGCGATGCCTGAAATAAAGCATGACTTCGCTCGCACCAAAGACCCCAAGCGGTTAATCGGCATACTGTCAACAGTGTCCGGAGTAAAGATTGAACCGGGAAATACGCTCATCATATTTGACGAAATACAGGAATGCAACGACGCATTGAACAGCCTAAAATATTTCTGCGAACAAGCGCCCGAATATGCGATTGTATGTGCCGGGTCGCTGCTCGGCGTGGCATTAAACCGGCAAGGAGCATCGTTTCCTGTCGGGAAAGTAGACATCATGCGCATGTACCCCGTCTCATTTTCCGAATACCTGTCTGCGGTAAGCCCCCGACTGGTAGAAATTTTATACAGCATAACGGCACCGGAGCCTGTTCCTGAGGCAATCCATTCCAATTTGATTGATGCATACAAGACGTATCTGGCACTCGGCGGAATGCCCGAAGCTGTGAGCATATACGCCGACACGGCAGACTGGCAGCAGGCGGACACCGTATTAAACAACATCCTCCAAGCATATTCCCTTGATTTCTCAAAGCATATTGCGACCAAAGATATTCCAAGGGTGTTCGCCGTATGGGGTAACATTGAAGGACACTTGGCCCGTGACAATAGAAAATTTCGCTTTGCAGAAATACAAAAAGGAGCGAGGGCGCGCGAATATGAAAACGCGATAGAATGGCTTTGCCTTGCCGGACTTACACACCGTGTGTCCTGCGTAAACACACCGCGTCTTCCTTTGGCTGCATATAAAAACAGCTCGAGCTTCAAGCTGTACCTTTCAGATGTCGGCCTGCTACGCTCCAAGTTCCACTTGGACCCATCTACAATATTGCTTGGCGACAAGCTATTAACAGAGTTCAAAGGTGTTTTGTCCGAAAATTACATTCTGACTTCACTGATACGTCAATTCGGCGACGAACAGTTCTACTGGTCTTCCGGCAATACGGCGGAAATAGAATTCATACTGCAATACAAGGGCAATATTATTCCTGTCGAGGTAAAGTCAGGCAACAACGTTGCGGCTAAAAGCCTTTCCGAATACCGAAAGAAGTACATGCCAGAGATTGCGATACGGCTCTCGACCAAGAATTTACGCAAAGACGACGGACTTATAAATGTCCCCCTATACCTTGCAGACAGGCTTAAAGAGTTTTTATAAACCCATCAGTATTGCCTCAAAAATTCAACTTTTCAGCCGAAAAATATTATATTTGCATCATCATATACTTAAAAACATAATTAGGGTAAGAAAATGAGAAAGAATTTCGGAGCGAAACCGTGGACTTATCCGCAGCCCGTGTTCATCGTAGCTACATACGACGCGCAGGGCAACGCCGACGCAATGAACGCGGCGTGGGGCGGCATTGACTATGACGACCAAATCAACCTGTGCCTTAGCGCAGGCCACAAGACGGTGAAAAACCTGCTGGAGACGCGGGCGTTCACCGTAAGCATGGGCACGGAGAAGCAGCTCTCGGCGTGCGACTACGTGGGCATAGTGTCGGGAAACAAGGTTGAAGACAAACTCGAAAAGGCCGGATGGCACGCCGTAAAGTCGGAGTTTGTCAACGCGCCGGTAATCGAGGAGTTGCCCATGACGGTGGAGTGCGAACTTATATCATATAACCCGGAGACGTGCCACTTGGTTGGCCGCATCGTAAACGTGTCGGTCGACGAGAGCATACTCGACGAGAAGGGCAAGATAGACCCGGCCAAGCTGCGCCCAATCTCGTTCGACCCGGTGCACAACCACTACCTCGCCGTTGGCGGAAAGGTGGGCAACGCGTTCAAGGACGGAATGGAACTTAAATAAGAAGCCCCACCCTAACCCTCCCGAAGGGAGGGAAACGGGAATGCCTTTAAGGATTTAGGCATCATACGGACAACGTAAAATATATGCTTTACAAATAACAAATCATACCAGACTCCCTCCCCTCGGGGAGGGCTGGGAAGGGGGCTTTATGATACATTCATCCATCGACATGGAGAGCGCGGTGCTCGAACGGGGCTTCCTGCCGTTCTTCCGCTGTGGCATACAAGGCTTTTCCATTGAGGAAATGACGGCCAAGGAGTTGTGGTTTTCCGACGAGGAGGAAGGTCCGTGGGAATGGAAAGGCCCGGTAATACGCGAGGGGCACTGCGCCTACGGTAAGTTGTACGCAAAGAAAGCGGGTTACGTAAGCCTTGAATGGCTGCCCCACCTGATAAACTACCGGCGCACACTACGCTACGCAAAGGACGACGATACCGCCGCATTAGACGATGTCGTGCTACAGACAATAGACAGTGAAGGCGGCGCAACGGTAAAAGAACTGCGCCGTATGCTCGGCTTCGCGCGCGGATGGAGGCGCACGGCCGACGACCTTGTTGACGACATGCCCGATACCGGACGTATATCGCTTGAGCCTATACTGACACGGCTCATGATGTCTACGCGCGTCGTCATATCCGACTTCGAGTACAACACCGACCGCCACGGGCGGCCTTACGGCT
>CAJMAO010000099.1 GCA_905211345.1 uncultured Prevotella sp. | reverse complement strand
GTTCCGCCCCGACGGTGTAGCCCCGCCGGTGCTTGTTTGTAACGATGTTTACCACGAAAGTGACGCCTTGGCCGTAACGCACGCCCGGGTTCTTGATAAAGTCAACATACCTTACGTCCTTCGGGTCGAGCGCGGTTAGGTCATGCCTGTCGGCCAATATGTCGTTGACGCGTATCTGTATTGCCCCCAAGGAAGGCGGCACTGTGATGCTTTTCGCCACCTCGTCAACCGTGACATTCGGCAATGCGAGGCGCGAGAGCAGGCCGTAGGCGTTGGTTGAGGCATCCATCTGCTCCTGCGTGGGCAACAGGTGCAGGGTGTTGTCACGGTTTGTCACGCGCTCGCCCTTCACCACTACCTCTTTCAACGACACGGAGTCGCTCACGGCCTTGCCGCCATTGCCCTTGTCTCCATTGGCCTGCGCCATTACGGACAGCGGCAGAATGATGTACAATGAAAATAAAAACAGTCCCTTCATCTTTTGCTTTTTCGTGCAAAAGTAAAAGACTGTTATGTGTAATCGGCAAAATTATTACTGACAACTCCCTGACATTTGGCTGACATCTGCCGTCAACCTGTACGCCCGGCCGCGCTCCGACTCAATCTTGACGTTGCCCTTCGGCTCTACCACTTGCTTCAACCTGCGTATCAAAGTGTAAAGTGTCTCGCTGGCGTCGGGCTTTCCCGGCCACAGCGCGGAGCAGATTTCACCCTTTGAGAGCTTGTGCCCGTCGGCGCTGAAGAACATCCGCATCAGCTCATGTTGCATCGGAGTTAAGCGTATTTCCTCGTTTCTTGCATTGTAAAAAGTATCGAGCGAAGCATCGAAACGCAGGCCGCCGACAGCATGTAAACTCGTGTTTGCATCGCCACCAACGTTCCGCCTGCGCATATAAAGCATTGAAAACGCGCCCCAAAGCATCGCCGCCATCATAAGGATGACGGGCATACGCTGGTCGGAAAGGCTGAATATGGTGGCAAAAGAGCAGTCGGCGTTGCCACGGAAAGCCACCTCCACGCCTTGCTTCCCTGCCATATCAGGCTTGAAAAGAACCGTGTCGCCGCTCACTCCGGCCGCGTCATTCCACCCTGTAGCACGCTTACCGCCCTCGGGCATGACGGCAAACGTAACGTAAGACTTACCGCGAAGTTCGGGTATTGACAGGCTTTCAGTGAAACACTCGTCACGTATGAGCATGGCGACAACATCCGTAGATTGCGCCTGAAGCTGTCGGCAAACGCGCAAAGTGTCTTCCGTCACCCATTCGCCGCCCTTTTCAGCCAAGGCATGGACGAGCGCGCGGTTGAGGTCTGACGCTATACGTTCCTTCGCGTCGATATAATTGCCCGTGCCGGTAACGACCGACGACAACGCCAGCACGGCGAAAACAATGATTGAGAGATATGCTTTCATATTACAGGAAACGTTTTATTTCATAATGAAGTAGGCACAGGGTCATCGTCCTTGGTGGCATACTGATGCCATGCACGGTACGTCCAGCCTATTTCGTCAGTGATGACCGTCGTGCGAGAGCCAAACTCCACAATTTTCTGCGTGCGCATCATGCACGGCCATCCGTTGTAAAACAAGTGGTAATCCTCCAACTGCGTGACTGTCATCCCCGTGTTGACGCTGTCTCTTAGAACTTTATTCACAACATCGGCAAGGGTGTCTTTCATCAAGATATTGAACAAACCGACAAACATATCGCTTGTTTCCTCGGGCGTGTATTTGGTTACCGTCCTCCCGAGAATGTTGTAGTCATTGTCGAAACTATATTCACCGTATGGAGCATAACCTACCCAAACGGTAGTTACCGACGAGTCCTTATCAGCAGTGTCAATGGTCTTTTGGCCGATGTCGAACACGTTGCCGTGGAGCGAAAAAAGTGTGGCAAACTCGTTGTATGCCGACATCACGCCTTGCTCTGATGAGAACTTGAGCGTCAAAAGTCCCTCCAAATTGCTATGGGGCATGAATGAATCAAGCTGGGAAGACATTGAATAAATTGAATCGCACATTGCTTTTATGCCAACCTTCATCCTGTCACGTATCTCCTTCCAGTTGTCAAGACCATTTATTGTGCCGTATTCGTCGGTGGAGAACACGGCTGAAACACCTTTGAAATGCTCCTGCAAGGTAGAGCGCAAGCGGCTTTTCATATCTTCGGTCGTATCGTTCTCATACTCAACAGCCAACGGAATGAACTCTATTTTATATCCGTCAGAGGTTGAATCGCGCACTACCAGCATGAACTCCTCGTATAACTTGTCTTTCTGAGACACCGTATCGTCGTTCTCTATGGACAGCTCCGTCTGCGTGCGGAGATACTTCATGGTGTCGTTTTTGCAGAAATACGCGATTACGGCGATTGTAGAGTCTTGCGCTTCCAAGTCGGCAACGCCGTGCGAAGTGACGCTTCCTCCGATACCGAGACAAACGGAAAGGAAAAGAATTAGCGGCAAAACAATTCTTGTCTTCATACGCCATGCAAATTAAAAAAGGTTATACGCAAGCGCAAAAGTAAGCAAAAAACTGATAAAAAGCAAGCAATGCGGATGTTTTTCCGGCAAAAACGATAATCCCCGACGGCACAGCATGCCGTCGGGGACGTGTATAATAAACTTGCTTTACAGGGCAAAAATTACTCTGCTGCGGGAGCTTCTTCAGCCTTGGGAGCCTCTTCTGCAACAGGAGCCTCGGCCGGAGCTTCCTCCGCCTTGGGTGCCTCCTCTGCCTTCTCGGCGCCTTCAGCAACTACCTTTACAGGCACTTCTACAAGCACTTCCTTATGGAAGTGAACGGTAGCAACATAGTCGCCCACCTTCTTTGCGTCGTGCATGGTGACGATTTTGCGGTCGATGTCGAAGCCCTTAGCCTGCAACTCGGCTGCAACGGTAGCTGCGGTGACAGCACCGTAAGCAACACCGTTTGCACTGACTTTCACGGGAATTACGAGGGCAACGTCTTTCAAAGCCTCTCCCTTCTTCTCTGCCTCGGCTTTGATGGCTGCCAGCTTGCGTGCCTGCTGCTTCAAGTTCTCTGCTAAAACCTTCTTTGCAGAAGCAGAAGCGATGACGCCTTTGCCTGTGGGAATAAGATAGTTACGGCCGTAACCGTCCTTAACGGTAACTATATCGTTCTTGAATCCCAAACCGATAATGTCTTCTTTCAGTATTATTTCCATCGTGTAATCCTCCTTAATTATTTCAACAAATCGGCTACATACGGAAGCAATGCTATCTGGCGTGCGCGCTTAACGGCTTGAGCCACGCGGCGCTGATATTTCAGAGACGTTCCGGTGATGCGGCGGGGCAGGATTTTGCCCTGCTCGTTCAAGAACTTCTTAAGGAACTCGGGATCCTTGTAGTCGATGTACTTGATGCCGCTCTTCTTGAAACGGCAGTATTTCTTCCTCTTCGTGTCAACCGAAGGAGGGGTCAAATATCTGATTTCTGATTCTGCCATGGTTTATGCCTCCTCTTTTTTAGCTAATTTGTTCCTTCTCTTCTCGGCGTACTGTACGGCGTACTTGTCGAGCTTAACTGTCATGAAGCGGATAACCTTCTCGTCGCGGCGGTATCCTGTCTCCAATGTCTTGATAACTTCCGGCTCAGCCTTGAACTCGAGCAGGCAGTAGAAACCTGTCGATTTCTTCTGAATAGCGTAAGCCATCTTCTTCAATCCCCAGGTCTCTTCGTTCAGGATTTCCGCACCTTTGTCGGTAAGCAGAGTCTTGAATTTAGCGACCGTTTCCTTCATCTGTTCATCAGACAAAACGGGAGTCAAAATGAAAACGGTTTCGTATTGATTCATACTACTTAAAATGATTAATTTGTTTATGATTTTGCAAAATGCGGTGCAAAGGTACGCTTTTCCGATGACATAACGGTCATTTATAATGTATGCAACCATAAGTTTTAACTTATTTTTACCTTTATCGGCTCGCAATAGATGATATTTTATGTAATTATCGCCTGCGGTTTTATTTTTTATCCGTATTTTTGCAGGCACATGGACACATCATTTATAAAAAAACATATCCGCAACTCGGGCTTCGCCATGCTTTGCTTGGGTGTCGCCCTGCTGCTTCTCGGCTACGCGTTCGGCTGGACCGACCATAACGCCTTCACCCTCTCGGCCACCGCATTGGTAGTTCTCGGGGCGGTATTGCACGTATATCTCATGAAGAAAGAAAGCAAGTATTGAGTCATGTGCTTATCATTTGTTTTGCCAAAGGCCACCTTTTGCGTCGCGAAAGGCCATCTTTGACACGCTAAAAGACCGTCTTTGAGGCTGTAAAAGACGACCTTTTGCAAAGCTTTGAATATCAAGTTGTTATACTGTTGGTGCCTTTTCGTTTTTCAATCGGCCATGATTTTGCATGCAATTAGAATTAAAATCATGAACAAAAAGGCGAAAACATGAAGCCAAATGTAAACTTTCCTTTTGGCCGAAGTCCTTTCCTCGTCAATTATATCCTCATCGCCACTAAGCGTTACGATAGCCCGTTTAAGATGCCTTAACATAAAAGCCAACTCAAAATCGACAAGTTCAATGTAATTGCACATGTTCCATCTCATACCGTCTGTCCACAAAATGTAAAGTTGACGAAAAGCAAAAGGGTAAAGCGGGTTCATCCGCAAATCTGTTGGATGTTCATTTGCAAAAAGCGGAAGTTGCCGTA
>CAJMAO010000098.1 GCA_905211345.1 uncultured Prevotella sp. | reverse complement strand
TTGCTCCGCCCAGCGCACAAGGCTGCCCGACTGCGGCGCGGGCGTGCCCAAATCGTCTTGTATCTCCTTGAATATGTTGACTAGCGACGGCGGGAATGGCACTCCGTCGTTCACCGAAAAGCACAATCCCTGCGCCTGCCCCGGCTCGTGGTAGGGGTCTTGCCCGATGATTACCACCTTAACCTTATCAAACGGACATAGGTTGAAAGCGTTGAATATCAGCTTTCCCGGAGGATAACAAGTGCCGCGGCGGTACTCGTCGTGCACGAAAGCCGCCAAAGCGGCGAAATACGGCTTGTCAAACTCGGCTCCGATATGCCGTTTCCAGCTCTCGTCTATCTTTACGTCCATTTGCGTCAGGTTGTTAAACAATATGCAAAAATACACCTTTTCTTTGTATTTTCAAAAATAAATACATATCTTTGTATAAGATAATCCGTAACTATTGCATCAGAATATGAATAATTCCATCAGTCTGCAACAAGCCTTAATCAAGGAAGTGGCATCGTTGTTCAACAACGACGACGCAATGAAAAAGGCATTGTCATTGGTCAAGAAATTAAAGAAGGAAAGCAAGAAAGCCGAAAAGGACGAGCTGTCGAAAGCCGAGAAAGAGGAAGTTCTCGACGACTTGCGTGAGGCGTTCAAAGAGCTTAAATTAGTAAAAGAAGGGAAAAAAGAAAGTAAACCTATAAGAGAATTACTAAATGCGCTTTGAAATCCATACAATCTCGCATTTTGACAAGCGGGTGAAAAAACTTGTCAAAAAGTACAAGTCAATAAAGAAAGACATAGCTGAATTGAGTTCCGAGCTTGAGTCCAACCCCTACATCGGTGTCGACCTTGGCGGCGGAGTGCGCAAGATACGCATGGCCATCAGCGACAAAGGCAAGGGCAAAAGCGGCGGGGCTAGGGTTATAACATACACCGTGGAGATTGACGGGCTGAACGGACGTGTGACGTTGCTCACCATATACGACAAGAACGAGCAAGACTCAATATCCAAGGATGACATCGCCTTGCTCATGGACGAGGTTCAACTGTAACCGCGCTTACACATATTTTAAGGCTATTTACCCGTAAACGCGGCCTTTCCAATGCAGGAAAGGCCGCGTTTTACATATCTTCAAAAGCACAAAAGAATGTCGTTTTGCGAAGTATAAAGCCGTGTTTCACTCTCTTTTTGATTTTTTATGACGGCAAAACCTACATTCTCGCTTAAAAACATTAGCTTTGTAACCTAATATTTTACAAAACCATTTCATCTATGTACAACAAAGCATTAAAATCATTCATCCTCCTGATGGCCGGCACATGCGCCATGAGCTCGTGCATCGGCTCGTTCGGACTATTCAACAAAGTGCTCGACTGGAACAAGCAGGCTACGGGCAACAAGTTTCTAAACTGGCTCATTTTCATTCTCATTTCGCCAGCCTACGTGCTCTGCGGAGTGGCCGACATACTGGTAATCAACAGCATTGAGTTCTGGTCGGGCAGCAATCCCTTGGCCGAAAACATCGGCAAGACGGAAAGCATCATGGGCAGCGACGGCAAACTTTACGCGGTAACAACGCTTGCCGACGGCTATGAAGTGAAAGGGCCTGACGGCAAGATTGTGAACTTCAAGCACAACGCCGAAGACGACTCTTGGTCGATGATACAGGACGGGAAGACCACCAAACTGCTGAAAATCAAGAACAAAGACACAGCCGAGATTTACCTTAAAGACGGCGGAACAATGGACGTAGCCCTCGACGAGCAAGGCATGTACAACGCCCGCATGGCCGTGAACGGCGGCACGTATTTCGCGTTCAGGTGATTTTTCCAGAAGTTAAAGACATTTTTTAGGAGTTAAAGGAGTTATCGCTCACTACGTTCGCTAGGAGTTAAAGACAAATGCTTTGTTGGTAAATGTTTTTTAGCCAATAACGCAGGTAATGTCTTTAACTCCTAGCGAACGTAGTGAGCGATAACTTCTTTAACTCCTAGCGAACGCAGTGAGTGTTAACTCCTTTAACTTCTCCTCCCCTTCCTTTCTTCTTTTTCCGCACATTCGGGGCAGAGGCCCTTTATCACATAGTTTATGCTGCCCATGCGGAAACCGTCTGGCAGTTCTACCACGGGCACATGGATGCGCTTCAGGCAGAAAGTGCGGTGGCAACGCTCACAGTAAAAGTGCGTATGCTCGTCGTCCACGCCGCAGTCGCAGTCGTCAGAACACACGTTGTATTTAAGCGAACCGCTCCCGTCGTCTACCGCGTGTATCAACTTGTTCATTAGAAACACCGACAGAGTGCGCGATATGGTGCTCTTGTCAACCGTCGGCAGCAGCCGTTCAAGCTGCGGCAGCGACACCGTTTCGTCGCCCCTGAACATCTCGCGCAGTATAAGCAGCCGCGTCGCCGTAGGCTTTATGCCGCGGTGCTCCAGCTTGTCTATGTAAAATTGCTCGTCAACCATAGCAGTGCAAAAATACGAAAATTTTTTAGAAGTTAAAGGAGTTAAAGACATTACCTGCGTTATTGGCTAAAAAACATTTACCAACAAAGCATTTGTCTTTAACTCCTAGCGAACGCAGTGAGCGATAACTCCTTTAACTTCTTTAACTCCTAAAAAACTTCTTTAACTCCTAAATAATGTCACTTTAAACTCCTCATTGCGTTAACAACCGCCAAGAGTGCCACGCCCACGTCGGCGAACACGGCGGCCCAAAGGTTTGCCAGTCCGGCAAGGCCGAGAATCATTACCAGTACCTTGACACCAATGGCGAAAACAATGTTCTGGCGGGCAATGAGGCGCGTGCGGCGGCCTATGCGTATGGCGTCGGCCACGCGCGACGGCCGGTCGGTCTGTATCACTACGTCGGCCGTCTCAATGGCCATGTCAGAGCCGAGCGCGCCCATGGCCACGCCCACGTCGGCCAGTGCCAGCACCGGGGCGTCGTTGATGCCGTCGCCTACGAACGCCACGCGGCGGCCTGAGTTCTTTATGTCTTGCATGTGGGCAACCTTGCCTTCGGGCAACAGGTCGCCGTAAGCCTCGCCAACCCTCAGCTCGGCCGCAACCTTGTCTACCAGCGCCTGCTTGTCGCCTGAAAGTATCTCTATATGCTCCACGCCGCTGCGCCGTAAGCCCTCTACGGCCTCCTTGGCGTCGGCTTTCAGCGTGTCGGCCAGCAGTATGCAGCCGGCGTAGCGCCCGTCCTTGGCGCAGGCCACGATAGTCTCGGGCACGGTTTCCAGCTCCTTGGGATAGCTTACGCCCTCGCGGTCCAACAGTTTCAGCGTGCCGGCCGCCCAGCGGTGGCCGTCCACGGTGGCCGTAAGGCCGTAGCCGGGCACGTTCTTCAGCCCCTCTACAGCCGCGCCCGTATCGCCAGCGTAAGCCGTTATGGCCTTGGCTATAGGATGGCTGCCGCCGCGCTCCATTGCGGCCACGGCCGAAAGCATGACGGACTGCGAGTCGCCACGCACCTCGACCACGGCAAACTCGCCGCGGGTGAGCGTGCCCGTCTTGTCGAACACCACCGTGTCAACCAGCGCCATGGCGTCGAGCCAATTACCGCCCTTGAACAGCACGCCGCGACGCGAGGCCGCGCCGATGCCCGCGAAATAGCTCAGGGGGATGCTTATTACCAGCGCGCAGGGGCACGATATTACGAGGAAGATTAGCGCGCGGTAAAACCATGTGCCGAAATCGTAAGCAAACGAGCCGTCGGCCAGCGACCACAGCCACGGCGCCAGCACCGTCAGCGCGGCAAGGCCGATCACCACAGGCGTGTAAACGCGCGCGAACTTGCGGATGAACAGCTCGGCCGGGGCCTTGCGCTCCGACGCCTCCTCCACCATGGACAGTATCCTCGCCACGGCGCTACGCCCTGCAGGGCGCGCTACGCGCAGGCGCGACACGCTCTCGGTGGCTATCATCCCGGCCAGCACCTCGCCGCCGGTGGCTATCGTGCGCGGCATGCTCTCGCCCGTCAGCGCCGCCGTGTTGAAAGGGGCGTCGGCCGTAAGCAGCACGCCGTCGAGCGGCACGCGCTCGCCGGGACTTACCTCTACGATGTCGCCTACGGCCACGTCGTCAGGACTTTTCCTTACCACCTGCCCGCCGACTACCACCGACGCATGGTCGGGGCGCAGCCCTACAAGGCCGCGGATGTTGTCGCGCGCGCGGTCTACGGCCATGTCCTGCAGCGTCTCGCCGATGCAGTAAAACAGCATCACGGCCACGGCCTCGGGATATTCGCCGATGACGAACGCTCCTATCGACGCCACGCTCATCAGCATGAACTCGCTGAACACCTCGCCACCGCGGGCGCACTCCCACGCCTCTTTCATCACGCCGAGGCCAACGGGCAGGAAAGCCACGGCATACCATGCCAGCCTTACCGTATCACCGGCAAACCACCCTGTGCCCATGATATTCATGATGATACCGGCGGCAAGCATCGCCAGCGACAAGGCGGGTCTTAAAAACTCACGTTTTTCCATTGTGTTTTTATTTCAAAATCTCACGTTTTCCGACGCAAAATTACTCTGAAACCGATGCAACCGGGTTGCAAACAGAGCTGATTGCGTAACTGTCTGACATTCAATATATTACAAATGGCGTTGCGAAAGGCCGTCTCTCAGCCCGCAAAAGGTGGCCTTTTAGCGTGCGAAGGGCCACCTTTTGCAACGCCGTTTGTTCATCCGCAGTTCAGGTGTATAACGTATAGGTGCCAACCCCGTCCCCGAAGGG
>CAJMAO010000097.1 GCA_905211345.1 uncultured Prevotella sp. | reverse complement strand
ACTAAGACTGTTTGCACTGCACGATTCTACCATACACCTGAACTGCGGATGAACCTCTTTCACGACGCAAAAGGCCGCAAACGAGGGGCTGAAAGGCCGTCTTTCGCACGGCAAAAGACGACCTTTTACAGAACGCATGATAAACAACTGGCAATCAACAGGTTACGATGCGCGCCGCAAGACAAGGCGACCTGATGCGCATTTAAGGATAAAAGTCATGGCCGGATTAAAGAAACCGTTTTTCAAAAAAGGAGAAAACGCTACGGCGGGGATAGTCTTCGCCGACAGGGTTACGGGCTTCGCCTTGGCCGATACGCCGGGGCGAGTGTTGCACATATTGTGCTTACGTGGCGGCATGAGCTTCATGCTGCACGACGTGAGGTATAACATAACCGCGGGCGACTACGTAATACTGCCCGACGCGGCCCTTGCATCGGCCTTCACCGAATCGCCCGACGCGGAAGCGATAGTGATGAGCCTCGGCGAGAGTTTCGTGGCATCGCTAGCCCTGCGCAGCAATTACGGCATAATAGGACACCTGTCGCTGTTGCAAAACCCCGTGATGCGCCTGTCAGACCATGACTTCAGCGTATGCCGCGAGGCTATGGCCACGCTGCGCCGGCGCATCGACGGCAGTGTCGGCCATCTGTTCCGCGACGAGATGCTGGGGCATCTGCTCATGGCCCACATACTCGACCTGTACGACATACACGCCCGCGGGCGGCGGTGGGACGACATGCCCGAGCGCGCGCAACGCCTGCTGCGGCAGTTTATCGAAATGCTTTACGGCGGCGAATACATGGCTCACCGCGAGCTTTCCCATTATGCCTCGCGCCTCTGCGTAACGCCCCACTACCTTTCGGAAGTATGCCGCAACGTAAGCGGAAGGTCCGCTTCATACTGGATTGACCGCTTCACGGTAAGCGGGATAGTGCGTCTGTTGGCTGAAAAAGACCTGCCATTGGCCGAAATAGCCGAGCGTTTCAAATTCTCGTCGCTGTCTTATTTCAGCCGCTACGTGCAGAAACGGATTGGCGTGGCGCCGTCGTCTTACCGCAAAAGCGTCAAATAAAGCCGAGGCAAAGCCGTACGCTTATAAATAGAAAGCCCCCGCAGGGCAATGCCCTGCGGGGGCTTTCAAGTCACTAATTACCGCCAACCAACTGGATGATAAACGACTGATGCCGCCCAAGATGTTCAATTTTTAATTGTTACTTGTTAATTCCCTGTTTCCGAAGGAAGCAGGACTACGCCCTCCTGCTTCATCCCGTCCATCATTATACGCAACGGACGGTCGAAGCGCACGTGGCGCACGTACTGCGTCTCCTCCACAGCCGGCATGGCGTCGAGCAGTTCTTTTTGGTACACTCCCTCGCCTTTATATGTGTTGACAGTGAAATATCCAACGCCGAAACTCGTCAGATTCTGGAAGAAATGGGTGCCTTGGCTCGGGTCGACACGGTAATTCGGCAGGCCGGCCTCAACTATCACGCGCGCCGCGCTGATGTGGGGCCACTTCACGGGGATGCCCAGCCAATAGTCGCTTGACCCCCATCGGCCCGGCCCTACGAGCACATAGTTCCTGCCTTCGGCCACGAACTTGCGATTGATACGCTCCACCTCGTCGGCTATGCGGGGGTTGTTGGAAGCGGTGAAATTATCGTCCGTCTTTACGTAAACCACGTCAGTAACATCCTCGCTGATGCCGTGGCCAAGCGAATTGTGTGAACGCAAGAGGCACGCCGAGTCGCCTATGGCGGCCAAGTCCTCGTCGAGCACCTGCTTGCTGTCGACTATCGGGCGCATCTGCAGCAGGTAGAACTCGCCCGTGCGGTCGTTGTTGATGTTGCAGGCGAACTCTATCTCTACCGGACGGCGCATCCCTTCGGCACCGTATTTCATCGACATCTGTAGCAGTTCGGGCAGCGGAAACACCCCCTGCTGCAACACCCCGCAGAACGAAATAATCTTTCGGCCGCCCTCGTAGATGCCGTCTCGGATGACTTGGTCATACGGGTCAAACGTGGAAGCAATGTAATTCAGCGCCCCGTCTTTGTCGGCATCCTTCACCTTCAGCTTCAGGATGTTGAAGCCGTCGTCAACCTTGAAGTCGCCGCCTACGTCTTTCATGTCGAGCGCATAGAACTGCGTCTGGGTCTGCCGGAGCGCAGTCTCCATCTCGCTCATCTGCAATATCTGGTTTGGATGATACGGACTTACGCGCAATGTCTGCCCGCCGTCGACTATATACTTGCCCAGTCCGAGGGCAAGGCTGGCTATTCCCTCCTCCGACGTTTCGTCGCCTATCGGGTAATAATTTATCGAACGCAGCACGCCCGATATGTTCGGATAATACTTGTCGCCGTACTGTTTGCCCACGACTTCCTGCAAGATAACGGCCATCTTCTCTTGGTCGATGACGTTGCTCGTGGCCGTCATGTAAGCCTTTGAGTCCTTATAGTACACCGAGGCGTACACGCTTTTTATGGCGGCGGCCAGCATCTGCAGCATCTGGTACTTGTCATCGAGGTTAGGAATCATGTAGGTAGAGTAGATTCCGGCAAACGGCTGGTAGTGGGAATCTTCCAAAAGGCTTGACGAACGGATTGCAATCGGCCTGTCGGTGGCCTCGAAGAAGGTGAAGAAGTCGGCTATATACTTATCCGGCAGCTGCGCCCGCAGGAAGTGTTTAAGTATCTCCTCGTCGCTGGCGTCGCTCAAAGCTATGCCGTAAAGGTTGTTACGCTCCATGAACTGGTCGAACACATCAGTGCAAAGAACCACCGTCTTGGGTATCGACACGGTGACTCCCTCACGCTCGTTGAACTCAGGATGCGTTTTAATTATGCTGTCAAGAAAGGCCAGTCCGCGCCCTTTTCCTCCAAGAGAGCCGTCGCCTATGCGGGCGAAGTGGGCGTAGCGGTCGAACTTGCCGCGGTCGAACACGGCCACGACGCCGATGTTTTTCATGTGGCGGTACTGCACAATGGCATCGAAGATAATCTTACGGTGCAGGTCGACGTCCTGCAGCTTGTGCCACGTAATGTTCTTAAGGAACTCCGACACGGGGAATATCGCCCTGGCACAGAGCCACCGGCTCATGTGGTTGCGCGATATGTGGTAGAGCATCGAGTCGTAAGGTATCTTGAAGATGTTGTCCTGCAGTTCCTTGAGAGTGCGCACGCGCATCACTTCCTTGTGCGTCTTGGGGTCGCGGAAAATGAAGTCTCCGAAGCCCATGTGCTCCTCCATGATGTCACGCAGGTCGATGCTCATGGCCTTGGAGTTCTTGTCTATGAAGTGGAAATGCTCCGCCTCGGCCTTGGCGCGGTTCTCGCTCTCGCTGCTCTGGAGTATCAACGGCAGGTATTCGTTACGCCCGCGGATGGCCCGCAGCAGCTTGAGGCCGGCCTCGGAGTCTTTCTCGCCGCCCTTCGGAAAGCGGCAGTCGGATATTACGCCGAGCGTGTTGTCGGCGTAGCGGTCATACAGTTCCATCGCCTCCTCATACGTGCGGGCGAGCACCACCTTAGGCCTGCCCCTCATGCGGAGCATGGCGCTGTGCGGGTTAAGCGCCTCGGTGGAGAAATGCTGGCTCTGGGCGAGGATGTAGTTGTAAAGCATCGGCAGCAGCGATGAGTAAAAGCGGATGCTGTCTTCTACCAAAAGAATCATCTGTACGCCTGCCTCGGCTATGTCGTGTTCGATGTTCATCTTGTCCTCGATGAGCTTTATGATTGACATGATGAGGTTGGTGTTGCCCAGCCAGCAGAACACGTAGTCGAAAATCGACAGGTCTTCGTTCTCCATGCGGCGCGTTATGCCGTGCGAGAATGGTGTCAGCACGACGCAAGGAATATCAGGGAACTTGGCCTTTATGCCGCGCGCCACGGTGAATGCGTCGTTGTCGGCGTTGCCCGGCATACAGATTACGAGGTCTATACTCGTTGACGCGAGCACGTCAGAAGCTTCATCCGTGGTGCTCACCTGCGTGAATGTGGGCGGGTAACGCATGCCCAGCTCGGTGTATTCATTGAATATTTTCTCGTCGATGCGGCCGTCGTCCTCAAGCATGAACGCGTCGTAGGGGTTGGCCACTATGAGCACATTGAAGATGCGGCGCGTCATGAGGTTCATGAACGTCACGTCTTTCAAGTAGAATTTGCTCCACTGCTGCGGTGTGTTCTCACTCATATCGGTATGTGTAAATTGGTCTTCCCGGTAAAGGATATATACTTGCAAATGTACGTAAAATATCCGAAAACGACGCAACATGCGTCCGTTTTTATGACAGGAGCGGATATTTGTTTTTACAAGATGCGGCCTTTCGCCTTACGAAAGGCCGTCAATCGCACGCTAAAAGGCCACCTTTTGCAAGCCAAAAGACGGCATATTGCAAGGGCACTGACTATCAAGCAGTTAGCAACGCCATAGCAATGCTATGGGAAAACATGAAGTTTTCAGTGTAAAAACACACGTTTTGCCAATTAAATATGTAACTTTGCAAGACACATGAATGTCCAAGGAAATGCGTGGGCGGGTATGCGACAAAACGTGAACAGCATGGACTTCCGCCAATTCACGACAACTACCATAACTGGACACTTCACCTGATAAAAATCCAATGGGATTTGAATGAACGGCAACGATAACTTTACCTTAATTATATATTGACTTAACCAACATTACCGACCATGCACTACAGACATTTACTGAAAGCATTGCTGCTGGCGGCGGGCACGCTGGCGGCAGCCGACGG
>CAJMAO010000096.1 GCA_905211345.1 uncultured Prevotella sp. | reverse complement strand
AAATATTCCATTCCCACAACTTTTCCATTGATTTTCTTATACCGAACTCACGTTATATTAAGTAAATTGAGTAATTTTGCACCCAATCAGGCACGGCCATAGGCGTGCTCCAATCCTAACAAAACGCGACAAAACATATTATTGACAGCATGGCCACACGCGAAGAATACGAACAACTGAAGGCTTTCGCACGAATTGACGGAGCCATAGTAGGCGGCTTGTGGATATTTAGTTTCGCCTGTTTCATAGGCGAATTTTACAATCCGCTCCTCGGCTTCCTGTCACTGTTTATCGGAGTATTTTCAATCGTTCTAGCCGCAATGCGCCTGCGCCGGTATAGAGACAACGCTTTGGACGGCGTAATATCGTTCCGCCGCGCCCTGCTTTACAGTATGCTTACATACTTTTACGCATCGCTGCTCATGGCCGCGGCGCAGTTCGTCTATTTCCAGTTCATCGACCAAGGTTTCCTCATGTCGCAATACGCCACAATGACGCAAAAGCCTGAATTTAAGACGATGCTCGGCGCATACGGCATGAAACCCGATGACATGAAGCTGGCCATGGACAACCTAGCGGCACTGCGCCCGATAGACATCGCGCTGCAGTTCCTGACGATGAACATCGTTCTCGGTTTCATGGTAAGCCTGCCAATGGCCGCGATGATAAAGTCGAAATACAAAAGAAGATTTTAAGAAAACCGCATAAAATGGACATATCCGTAGTAATACCTTTATACAACGAGGAAGAATCGCTGCCCGAGCTTTACGCATGGATAGAACGGGTGATGAAGAAAAACGGCTTCACATACGAGGTGATATTCGTCAACGACGGCTCTACCGACCGCTCATGGGATGTGATACAGCAGCTAGGCAACGTGCATGAATGTGTTAAGGGCATAAAATTCCGCCGTAATTACGGCAAAAGTCCCGCCCTGTACTGTGGTTTTAAAGAGGCTAAAGGCGATGTCGTGATAACAATGGACGCAGACCTTCAAGACTCGCCAGACGAGATACCCGGGCTTTACCGCATGATAAAGGAAGACGGATACGACCTCGTGTCAGGTTACAAGCAGAAGCGCTACGACCCGCTGTCGAAAACCATCCCTACAAAACTTTTCAACGCCACGGCGCGCAAGATAAGCGGAATAAAGAACCTGCACGACTTCAACTGCGGGCTGAAAGCCTATCGCCGCGAAGTCGTGAAAAACATCGAAGTATACGGAGAGATGCACCGCTACATACCTTATCTTGCCAAAAACGCCGGTTTCGACAAAATCGGAGAGAAAATAGTACACCACCAAGCGCGCAAATACGGAAAGTCGAAATTCGGCCTCAACCGCTTTTTCAACGGCTATCTCGACCTAATCACACTGTGGTTTCTCAGCGGTTTCGGTCGCAAGCCGATGCACGTGTTCGGCTTCTTGGGCACGATAATGTTTTTCATAGGCTTCATTTCGGCTTTCATTATCGGCATAGACAAGCTGTATTCACTCGCCAACGGCATACCGCAACGCCTTGTTACCGACTCTCCCTATTTCTATATCGCGCTCACGATGATGATGATAGGCACACAGCTTTTCCTCGCCGGATTCCTCGGCGACCTGATAAGCCGCGACTCGTCGAACCGCAACGACTACCAAATAGAAGAACGCATAAGATGCGAGGAAAAGTAATACGATAAGACGAGAAAAAGAAACGAGACAATGAGGATGTGAGAAATAAAATGTAATGACAGATGAGACCCGTTATATCCAGACGTAAGATAAAGAACATATTAAAGTCGACGGCAAGAACGTTCCGCCACATATTGAGCGTTCTGGCTTTCTTACCTTCTAAAGATACCACATTCTCACCCGCTTACCTTCCCACCCTCTCACCAATAAGATTCCTCCGTGCGCTGCCCTTATGCGCCGTAGGGCTGGCAGCATTGACAGTCTCTTGCTCGTCAATCGACTGCCCGTTGAACAGCCTTGTGTACACACAGTATCAGCTGATGACCGCCGACGGACGCATAGACACGCTGACCGACACGCTTACAATATCGACCAGCCGCATGACTGACGGCAGCGACTCTGTACTTATTAATAAGAATGTGAAGACCACGGGGTTCTCTCTACCGATAAGCTACGCCCAGCCTCAAGACGTGTTTTACTTCGAAACGATTGACACGGTGACGAAAACCACCACGCTCGACGTGGTAACAGTGACAAAGGAAGACCACCCGCACTTCGAGTCAGTAGACTGTTCGCCGTCATACTTCCACACTATCACCGGCGTGACAACCACCCACAACGCAATCGACTCGATAGTAATCAAAAACCCCGACGTAAACTATGACACATCAAAAAAGCATTTTTACATATATTTCAAGCATCGCGATTAGCCTGTTGGCGTTGCTCATACCGGTGACAGCCAACGCCGCCAGTGATGACGACAAGGCAAAGAACGACTCTGTGCCGTTTTTTTGCGGCTTTGCCGTATCGGTCGATCTTGTAGGTCCCGCGCAGATGTTTATCGGCGACTACGGCCAATACGAGGCGGCGTTGCGTGTCAACCTGAAGGACAGATACTTCCCTATTGTGGAAATAGGACTTGGCAAAGCCGACCATAACGACGACGCGACAAACATCTCCTACAAGACTAGCGCGCCGTATTTCAAGGTTGGCGTTGACTTCAACCTGCTGAAAAACAAGCATGACATATACCGGCTGTTCGCCGGAGTGAGGTATGCTTTCACCTCGTATAAGTACGACTTGTCGCATCCGGGAATGACAGACCCCGTATGGGGAGACACCGCCGAATACACAGCCAACGGCGTGAAGTGCTCCAGCCAATGGCTTGAGGCTGTGTTCGGAGTCGACGCAAAGATGTGGGGACCGGTGCATCTAGGCTGGAGTGTAAGATACCGCAGCCGCCTGTCGCACGACGACGGAGACTTGGGAAACTCGTGGTATGTTCCGGGATTCGGCACGTCAGGATCGAGCAATATAGGCGGAACGTTCAACATAACGATAGACATATAAGCCACGAACACCTGTCGAAGCCTCGCCATACGGCATAACCAAAGACATTATGAAAAGCAAAAAAAAGACGATATGGCAATCAGTGGTACTGTTGCTGTTGATTGCCGGCACAGTGGTAACAGTAAGCCTCCAACGCTCAAAGCCATACCAGAAGGACACTGGCTTTGTGTTCGGTACTGTGTACAACATCACTTACCAGCACGGCGAGAACATTAAAGCCGACATCGAAGCCGAACTTCAAAAGGTGGACAACTCGCTGTCACCATTCAACAAACAGTCGATAATCTCCAAAATCAACCGCAATGAAAACATAGACGCCGACGAGATGTTCATCCACGTGTTCAAACTTGCGCAGGAAATATCTGTCGAGACCGGCGGCGCGTTTGACATTACGGTGGCACCGTTGGTAAACGCATGGGGCTTCGGGTTCAAAAGTGGAATCAAGCCTGACAAGCACACAATAGACAGCCTGAGGCAACTGATTGGATATGAGAAAGTAACACTGGCAGGCAACAAGATAAAGAAAACAGACCGACGCATAATGCTTGACTGCAGCGCGATAGCCAAAGGCTACGCGTGCGATGCCGTAGCGGCACTTTTGCGGAGCAAAGGTATTGAGAATTTCATGGTAGAGATAGGCGGAGAGATTGTCACCTGCGGCGTAAACAAAGAAAGGCTGCCATGGAAAATAGGCGTCACGAAACCCGTTGACGACTCGCTCAATACAAACAAAGAACTGCAGACCGTGCTCAACGTTACCAACAAAGCCATGGCCACAAGCGGAAACTACCGAAACTTCTATTACAAGGACGGGAAAAAATACGCCCATACAATAGACCCGAAAACAGGTTATCCAGTGCAACACAACATACTGTCGGCAACAGTTTTGGCCGACGACTGCGCTACGGCCGATGCTTACGCTACGGCCTTCATGGTACTCGGTCTAGACAAGGCCAAGGCCGTACTGGAAAAGCATCCCGAAATAATGGCCTATCTGATATATTCAGACGACGGCGCATCTAACTCCGTATGGTTCTCGCCATCGATGCGGGACAAGATCACTGAATAACACGTTCTGCCTTATATTATGACCAACGTAAAGCTACACGAACGGTTGTTGGAACTGCCGCTGTTCCAAGGTATGAGCAGGAACGACATAAAGCAGGTGGTAACATCGACCCGATTCAAGCACATAAGCTACGCCGAAGGCAAAGTCATAGTGAGCGAGGGCGACATCTGCGACAGGCTGTTGTTCCTGATTGACGGAATCATCGACGCTACAGGACGCGCCGACGATAACGGCTATTCCATAACTGAAAGGCTTTACGCTCCCGGTATTCTGCAGCCCGAGCGCATCTTCGGCCTGACACAACGGTTCACACGCACGTTCATGGCAGCCGGCAACTGCCGCTTCATCAGCCTTGACAAGATTGACGCCTTGGCGCTGGCCGACAGTTACGAGATATTCAGGCTCAATCTGCTCAATATAATCTGCACAAAGTCGCAACGACTAACACGTTACCCATGGCGCATCCAACCGAAAGACATACGAAGCAAGATAGTACGCTTCATCGAAGCAAGGAGCCTGCGACCGGCAGGCGAAAAGACCATGACCATCACTATGGAAAGGCTCGGACTGGAACTTGGCGAAAGCCGCCTGAACGTATCGCGTGAACTGAACGCCATGGACAATGAGGGCGCAATATCGTTAAGACGCGGCCGCATACACATCGCCGCGCTTGAAAGACTTATCAATACGACAACCTGAAAAACAACTGATACAAGACTTTCCTGAAGTAAACAAACGTCTGCAAGACACCATCCCTACAGACTAATGTAATCACCTGATTTTCAGTATTTTACAAACAGTATTGCAAAAGGTGGCCTTTTGCCGCCTGAAAAGCCGTGTTTTACAAGACAAAAGGCGGCCTTTTGGAAGCTAAAAGGGTTCATCCGCAAATCTGTTGGATGGCGCAGTCGTGCAGTGCGAACAGCCTAAG
>CAJMAO010000095.1 GCA_905211345.1 uncultured Prevotella sp. | reverse complement strand
TATATCAATAGAGTTGATGCTTAATGCGACAGATATAAACTTCGCGGTTTTCAACCGTCTGCTGTATCCAACGGGGCAAGAAGGGTATTTCTTTGCCTTGTTCTCTATTGCTATTTCTGCTGCCGAAACTGCTATAGCCATAGCAATAATGATTGCTATCTATCGCAACGTAAGAAGCATTCAACTCAAGCACATAAATACCTTGAAATGGTAGGAATAATAAATCAATAAAGTAAATACATAGAAGATATATGGAATATACATTATTAATATTATTACTGCCGTTTATATCTTTCCTGCTCTTGGGTTTGGCAGGAAAGTATTTGAGCCACCGTACGGCGGGACTTATAGGAACAGCTTCCTTGGTGATAGTGACAATCCTTTCGTATTACACGGCGTATGAATATTTCTCAGCCCCGAGAACTGACGCCGGCGTGTACGAGACAATAGTTCCTTACAATGTAAAATGGCTGCCTTTCTATTTCAACGGGCTTTCGTTCGATATGGGAATCATGCTTGATCCTATTTCCGTAATGATGCTTGTTGTCATAGCTACGGTGTCGTTAGGCGTACATATCTATTCGTTCGGGTATATGCACGGCGAGAAAGGTTTCCAGCGTTACTATGCGTTCCTGAGTCTTTTCTCTATGTCAATGCTCGGTTTGGTCGTGGCAACTAATATCTTCCAGATGTATCTGTTCTGGGAGCTTGTAGGTGTTTCGTCATATTTGCTTATCGGCTTCTATTATACGCAGCCGGCGGCAATAGCGGCTTCTAAGAAGGCGTTCATCGTAACACGTTTTGCCGACCTCGGCTTCCTTATCGGAATCCTGATTTACGGCTACTACTGCCAGACATTCAGCTTCGATTTTACGGCTAATGCCTCTAATATAGCTGCTGGAGCGTTCATGCTGCCCGCTGCGTTATTCCTGATGTTCATAGGCGGCGCAGGAAAGAGTGCTATGTTCCCGTTGCATATCTGGTTGCCCGACGCAATGGAAGGCCCGACACCAGTCAGCGCGCTTATCCACGCCGCTACTATGGTTGTTGCCGGCGTATTCCAGGTTGCCCGCATGTACCCGTTATGGATAACTTACGCGCCGGAGACCTTGCATATCGTTGCATACATAGGAGCTTTCACTGCATTTTATGCGGCAGCCGTTGCATGTGCACAAAGCGATATCAAGCGTGTTCTTGCTTTCTCTACAATTTCACAGATTGCGTTCATGATGGTAGCGCTTGGCGTTTGCACGGAATATGTAACCGGGCACGAACATCCCGGAAGCGTAGGTTACATGGCTTCAATGTTTCACTTGTTCACCCACGCAATGTTCAAAGCCTTGTTGTTCCTCTGCGCCGGTGCGATAATTCACGCAGTGCATAGCAACGAGATGTCTACCATGGGCGGTATGCGAAAGTATATGCCGCTTACGCATATAACATTCCTTATCGCATGTCTTGCGATTTCCGGTATACCTCCCTTCTCGGGTTTCTTCTCGAAAGACGAGATTCTTGCAGGCTGCTTTGCATTCAGTCCTGTAATGGGTTGGATTATGACAGTTATAGCAGCAATGACGGCTTTCTATATGTTCCGTCTTTACTATTGCATATTCTGGGGTCCGGAGAACAAGAAACTGCACGAGGAACATGTTCCGCACGAGGCTCCCGTTTCAATGACGGCGCCGCTTGTATTCCTGGCTGTCGTTACATGTGTTGTCGGTTTTGTTCCTTTCGGTCATTTTGTTAGTGCCGACGGAATGTCATACGACATTCATCTCAACTGGACTGTTGCAGGAACGAGCATAGCAATAGCAGTTATTTCGATATTGCTTGCAACCTATATATATAAGGGCGAAAAACAACCTATAGCCGTTGCGCTTGCTACTCGTTTTTCCGCGTTGCACCGCTGGGCATACCATCGTTTCTACATCGACGAGATATACCAGTTTGTTACGCACCGTATTATCTTCGCACACATTTCAAAACCCATTGCATGGTGCGACCGTCATATTGTGGATGGTGTACTTAACGGTCTGGCTAACGGTGCAAACCGCATAAGCTACCTTATACGTGGCTTCCAGAGTGGCGAAGTGCAGCAATATGCCTATGTATTCCTCGTGGGTGCTTTAGTGTTAGTGTTAATGTTGGTTCTCTAATCCTGATAAAACCTTACATTCGATATGAATTTCTTATCATTATTTGTATTAATTCCCCTGCTTATGCTTTTGGGGCTTTGGCTTTCAAAAGGCATTAAGGCAATCAGGGGAGTGATGGTTGTAGGCGCGAGCGCTTTGGTGGTTTGTGCCGTTGCATTAGTAATAATGTATCTTAACGACCGTGCGGCCGGTGCAGAAGGCGAGATGTTGTATACAGCTTCATTTACGTGGTTCGAACCGTTGCACATTAAATATTCCGTTGGCGTGGACGGCATTTCTGTGGCAATGCTTTTACTCTCGGCAATTATAGTTTTCACCGGCACGTTCGCTTCTTGGAAACTCAAACCGCTAACAAAAGAATATTTCCTTTGGTTTACATTGTTGTCAACCGGTGTGTTCGGATTCTTTATCTCGATAGACCTGTTCACGATGTTCATGTTCTACGAGATTGCCCTCATACCTATGTACCTTCTCATCGGAGTATGGGGCAGCGGCCACAAGGAATATTCGGCCATGAAGCTGACGCTTATGCTTATGGGAGGTTCCGCGTTGCTTATGTGCGGCATTTTCGGAATCTTCTACGGTGCAGGCGGCCAGACGTTCGACATTCTTGAAATTGCAAACCATACTGGCGGCGCCCACGAGATTTCCTTGGGCCAGCAGTACATCTGGTTCCCGCTTACGTTCATAGGTTTCGGTGTGCTTGGCGCGCTGTTCCCGTTCCACACATGGAGTCCCGACGGTCACGCTTCGGCGCCCACGGCAGTGTCGATGTTGCACGCCGGCGTGCTTATGAAACTCGGAGGCTACGGCTGCTTCCGTATCGCAATGTACCTTATGCCCGAGGCTGCAAACGAATTAGGCTGGATTTTCCTTCTCCTTACGGGAATCTCGGTTGTTTATGGAGCTTTCTCGGCTTGCGTGCAGACCGACCTCAAGTATATCAATGCATATTCTTCGGTTTCCCACTGCGGTCTCGTGCTTTTCGCAATCCTTATGATAAACAAGACAGCCGTAACCGGTGCGGTTCTGCAAATGCTCAGCCACGGTCTCATGACGGCATTGTTCTTTGCGTTAATCGGTATGATTTACGGCCGCACGCACACCCGCGACACACGCGAACTTAACGGTTTGATGCGTATCATGCCGTTCCTTGCTGTTTGCTATGTGATTGCCGGTCTTGCCAACCTCGGTTTGCCGGGCTTCAGCGGCTTCATTGCCGAGATGACAATCTTCGTGGGTTCGTTTGAACACGCCGATACATTCCGTCGCGTGCTCACCATCGTGGCCACAACGAGTATCGTTATAACGGCGGTTTACATCCTGCGCCTTGTGGGTAAGATTCTTTACGGCACATGTACCAATCCCGAGCACCTCAAGCTCACCGACGCTACATGGGATGAGCGCTTTGCCGTAATAACGCTTGTAGTTTGCGTTGCCGGCCTCGGTATCGCTCCGCTTTGGGTAAGCGAACTTATAGGCGACAGCGTAGGCCCGATAGTTCAGCACATATCATCTGTTTCATCCTTTATGATTCCGTAAAACATGGACTATACACAATTTCTTTATATGCACGAAGAGCTGGCACTGCTGGCTGTGATAATCGTAATGTTTATTTACGACCTCGTTGTTTGCACCGACAGGAAATCCGGCAAGCCGCGCCTCAACACTGCCGTTCCGGTGGTGCTGATGACAATTCTTACGATAGTTAATGCCGTGCCGTGCAGCCAGCCTGCCGAAGCATTCGGAGGCATGTACTTGTACACGCCTATGATGACGGTTATGAAAACCACGCTCAACATAGGTACGCTTATCGTGTTCCTGATGGCGCACAGCTATCTGCGCCGTGACGAGAATGCGGTCAAGCAGGGAGAGTTCTATATCCTTACCTTGAGTACGCTGCTGGGCATGTATTTCATGATTTCGGCGGGACATTTCCTTATGTTCTTCATAGGATTGGAACTTGCTTCCGTACCTATGACTGCGCTTGTTGCTTACGATAAATGGCGTTCCACATCGGCCGAGGCCGGAGCTAAATATATACTTGTGGCTTTGTTTTCGAGCGCGCTGTTGCTCTATGGCGTGTCGATGATTTACGGCACGACGGGCACGCTTTACTTCGACGACATTGCTGCAAAACTCGACGGAAGCATGCTCAACGTCATCGGCCTTGTGTTCTTCTTTACTGGCATGGGCTTCAAGATTTCTCTCGTTCCGTTCCACCTTTGGACGGCCGACGTTTACGAAGGCTCGCCCACGGTCGTAACGGGATTCCTTAGCGTTATATCCAAAGGTGCGGCCGGCTTCGTTCTGCTCACAACGCTTGTAAAAGTGTTCTCGCCCATGGTGGGTGAATGGCAGGAAATACTGTTCTGGATAATAATAGTTTCCATTACTTTGGCTTGCGTCAGAACAACCTGAAGCGATTCATGGCTTTCTCGGCCATTTCGCAGGCGGGCTACCTGGTTCTAGGCGTAATTGCAGGAACGGCACAAGGTATGACTTCGCTCGTGTTCTATCTTGTAGTTTATCTTGCTGCCAACCTGGGTGCCTTCGCGGTAATCAACACTGTGGAGCAGAACAGCGGAAAGATTGGAATAAAGGATTACAACGGGCTTTACCAGACCAACCCCAAGCTCTCGTTCCTCATGACGCTGTGCCTGTTCTCGTTGGCCGGAATACCTCCGTTTGCAGGCTTCTTCTCGAAGTTCTTCGTGTTCATGGCTGCATTCAATGCCGGATTCCATTTGCTCGTGTTCATAGCGTTGGTTAACACAATCATATCGCTCTACTACTATCTTCTCATAGTAAAGGCTATGTACATCACGCCGAACGAGCAGCCCATAGCAGCGTTCCGCAGCGACAACTACACCCGCGTAGCCCTCGCGCTATGCACCGTGGGCGTGCTGCTGCTCGGTATAGCAGGTTGTGTGTACGGAGCTATCGACTCGCT
>CAJMAO010000094.1 GCA_905211345.1 uncultured Prevotella sp. | reverse complement strand
GTCGCCCGTCGTTTGGGCGAACTCTATGTTGCATCTCTCGGGAAAAGCCTTGTGGCGTTCCAGCATCCGGCCGTACAGGGCGATGTTTATTGTCTCGGCGTCGTCTACGAATGTCACGAAGTGCGGGTTGCCCATCGACACGAACGTGCCGCTGAACTCGCGCCCGGCGGCCAGCAGCCTGCCTTCGCGCGTGTCGGCGTGGGCAGGCACGTATTGCGACGGCTCTGCGGTCTTGGGCTGCAGCATGTCTACGGTTACGCTTTCCACCAGTCCGCCTTTCAAGTGCAGCCGCAGGGCTTTCACGCCCGAGCGCGTCTCAAGGCCGATGACGGTCTTTCGGGTCATGCCTTTTTCGTAAACGTATTTCCCCACGCAGCGCGCCGCGTTGCCGCACATCATGGCCTCTGAGCCGTCTGCGTTGAATATGCGCATCGAGAAGTCGGCACCGGCCGTGCGCGGCGCGCCGATGAGCACCAGCCCGTCGCCCCCTATGCCCTTGTGGCGGTCGCTCCATGCCTTGGCCGCCGCCTCGGGACAGGGCAGGTCGTGCGTCATCGTGTTGACGTAGATATAGTCGTTACCTGCTCCGTGCATCTTTGTGAACGTTATTGTCCGGCGTGTCATTTTTGTCGTATTTTATCGTTTTGCACGCATTTCCGTGCCTCTGCGCCTGCAAATGTACTACATTTTGACGGCAATGCCGGTTGCCCTGATGCGTAAATATCTTGTTTTTAACCGCGGGCTTAATATTTTTCAGGTAAAAAGCCTGTAAGGTTTCATTTTGAAATAGAATACGGCTTTTATGCTTAAAAACCGTAATTTGCGCGGCGTTTTGCCGTCGCCTTTGCATCCGCTTGATAATGAGCGTGTTGCGAAATGCCGTGTTTTGCGTTGCGAAATGCCGTGATTTACACGATGAAACACGGCATTTCGCCCTCCTATAGGCCGTGGTCAGCTTTCCGTCCTGTTGTTTTCAATCCACTGTATTATGCCGTCGCATGAGTCCTCGATAAGGTCGAGGGCCAGCTCGAAGTCCTTGTCGCCGCCATAGTAAGGGTCGGGCACGGTGCTGTATTCACCGTGTCGCGTCATGAAGTCGGCGGCGCACATCAGCTTGCCGCGCTCCTCCGGCGTGCGCGCAAGGCGCGAGAGTGCCTTCATGTTGTCGCCGTCCATGCCGAATATTACGTCGAAGCGCACGAAGTCGTCGCGCCTTATTTGCCGCGCCCGGCTGTCTATGCGGTAGCCGCGGGCCGCCCCGTGGCGGCGCATACGCGCGTCGGGCAGCTGTCCTTCGTGCCACGAGCCTATGCCGGCGGAGTCAACCGTGATGCCGCACGACGACCCGTAGCGCTCCTCCAGCTTTTTCCTCATTATGGCCTCGGCGGCCGGAGAGCGGCAGATGTTGCCGAGGCAGACGAACAAGATTTCCATTTTCTTCAAATTAAAAATTAAAAATGAATAATGAAAAAATGAATAATGAATAATGAAAAAATGAATGATGAATAATGAATGGTGGAAAAATGAGTTTAACCATAAATTTTTCATTATTCATTATTCATTTTTTCATTATTCATTTTCCGTATCACCCTGGCCGGGTTTCCTGCGGCAACGCAGTCGTCGGGTATGTCCTTCGTGACCACGCTTCCTGCCCCGATGATGCACCGCTTGCCGATGTTCACTCCCGGGCACACCACCACTCCGCCGCCCAGCCATGTGTCCTCGCCTATGGTTATGGGGTAGGCCGTCTCCACGCTCTTGCGGCGCAGCACGTGGTCGAAGGGGTGCTGCGGCGTGTACAGCTGGCAGTTGGGGCCTATCAGGCAGTTGTCGCCTATGGTTATCATGCCTCCGTCGAGCATCGTCACGTTGTAGTTCACGAACACGTTGCGGCCAACCTTAATGCCGTGGCCGTGGTCGCAGTGGAAGGGCGGGCACACCACGCTGTCTGCCGGGATGCCGGGTATGAGGTCTTCAATGGCGGCGCGGTAGCCGTCGTCGGTTATCGTCATCGCGTTGAGCCTCGTGCAGGCTTCCTTGGCGTGCTTCAGGCTGGCGTAGATTTCAGCGTCGGAGAAGTCGTACAGCTCTTGGCTGCGCATCTTTTCAAATTCGGTCATTGTGTAAAAAGGATTAAACACCCACCCCAGCCCTCCCTAAGGGAGGGAGCTTGGCTACCGTTGTGGGGTGGGTATAGTTATTTTTTCCGCCCGAAGTCAGCCGGTATGTCGCCCCACTTGCGCGTGTCCCATTGTATTATGGGCACGCGGAAGGGGTGCGTCCTCAGCCACGCCTCGGCGCGTGCTATTACCTGGTGGAGCTGTTCGGTCTTAGGGTTGCGTTCCAGCTTGGTCTTGCATTGCATCTTCCTTACCCATGTTATGGCCGTGAAGCTGTCGCTGTAGATGGTCTTGCGCAGTCCTTTCTGTTCCATCAGGGCCAGCGCGTGCACTATGGCGAGGAACTCGCCGATGTTGTTAGTGCCGAATACGGGGCCGTAATGGAACACCTGCGCGCCCGTGGCAAGGTCGACGCCGCGGTACTCCATCTTGCCCGGATTGCCGCTGCACGCCGCGTCTACGGCCAGCGCGTCGGCGCTTACTTCCATCGGAAGAGGAAGAACCGTGTCATTGCGGTAATCGGGAGGATTGGTATTTAATTCATAATTCATAATTCACAATTCATAATTGGTTGGATGTTTTCTTTACTTCAACCATTTAATAATGATGTGTTTTCTTTTGTTTTCTTTATTATCGAGGTGAGGATTTTCAACAGTTCAACGCAGTCGGAAAGCATACTTTCAGATTGTGATGCCGATATATATTCCGCGTCACGCAACAATTCAATCCAATATTCCGTCTCGCTCGTCTCCTTTAGGGCTATGTTCAACTTTGTGGTGAAGTCTGGACGTGTCTGCGCACGCAACGCTTCCCTAACGTTTGCGCCTATGCTCGTACCGCTTCTCAACAACTGCTTGCCTATCACATAATTGCCGTCACGGTTGCAAAGAAACTTGTACAATTTGACACAACGCAAACTGAAAGCATAGCTCTTCTGTACAACTATATTGTCATCCTTGCTTCTCACCAACCCAATTATGAATTATGAATTATGAATTAAATAATTACATTCTCTCCGGCATCTCGATGCCCAGCAAAGCCATGCCATTCTTCAATGTCTTTGCTACGTTGGCCGCGAGCACCAGCCTCAAGACCTTCTCCTCGTTGCTGTCGGCGCCGAGTATGCTGTAGTCGTGGTAGAACTGGTTGAACTCCTTGGTCAGCTCGTAGCAGTAGTTGGCTATGCCGCTGGGGCTGTAGTCAGTGCCGGCCTGGCGCACGGCGGCGCCGTATTCGGCCATTTTCTGTATCAGTTCGGTTTCCTTCTGGTTTACGGGATACGTGCCGCTGAGCGTCGCGGGCAGGTCAATGCCCTGCTCCTTGGCCTTGCGCATGATGCTGCGTATGCGTGCGTAGGTGTACTGGATGAAGGGACCCGTGTTGCCGTTGAAGTCGATACTCTCCTCGGGGTTGAACAGCATGTTCTTTCTTGCGTCAACCTTCAGGATGAAGTATTTGAGCGCGCCCATGCCCACGATGCGTGCCACGTTGGCGCGTTCGTCGTCGGTCATGTCGGAGAACTTGCCCAGCTCCTCGCTCGTCTGCCGCGCGTCCTTTATCATTTCGGCTATGAGGTCGTCGGCGTCAACCACCGTTCCCTCGCGGCTCTTCATCTTTCCGTTGGGCAGCTCCACCATTCCGTAAGAGAAGTGCACCAGCTCCTTGCCCCACTTGAAGCCGAGGCGGTCAAGCAATATTGAAAGCACCTGGAAGTGGTAGTTCTGCTCGTTGCCCACTACGTAAATCATCTTGTCTATCGGGTAGTCGGCGAAGCGCATCTCGGCGGTGCCGATGTCCTGCGTCATGTAGACCGAAGTGCCGTCGGCGCGGAGCAGAAGCTTCTGGTCCAAGCCCTCGTCAGTGAGGTCGGCCCACACGCTGCCGTCGTCCTTGCGGAAGAAAAGGCCCTTCTCCAAGCCTTCCTCCACCTTGGCCTTACCCTTCAGGTAAGTCTGCGACTCGTAGTATATCTTGTCGAAGCCTACGCCGAGAGCCTTGTAAGTCTCGTCGAAACCGGCGTAAACCCATGAGTTCATCTTCTCCCAAAGGGCGCGCACCTCCGGGTCGCCCTGCTCCCACTTGACGAGCATTTCGTGGGCTTCCTTTATGAGCGGAGCCTCGTCCTTGGCCTTCTTCTCGGCCTCCTCGTCGGTCATGCCCTCGCTGATGTACTTGGCTTTCAGCTCCTTCACCTCCTCGCGGTAGTGCTTGTCAAAGGCCACGTAGTAGTCGCCAATGAGGTGGTCGCCCTTCTTTCCGCTCGTTTCGGGCGTCTCGCCGTTGCCGTATTTCAGCCATGCCAGCATTGACTTGCAGATGTGTATGCCGCGGTCGTTCACGATGTTGGTCTTCACCACGCGGTTGCCGTTGGCCTGCATTATCTGCGCGAGGCTCCAGCCCAGCAGGTTGTTGCGCACGTGGCCGAGGTGAAGCGGCTTGTTGGTGTTGGGCGACGAGTATTCGATCATCACCAGCGGGGCGTCGTCCCCGGCCTTCCGCTCGCCGTAGTGCTCGTCGGCGTTGATGTCGGCCAGCAGCGCCAGCCAAGCCTCAAGCGACACCGTGAGGTTCAAGAAACCCTTTACGACGTTGTAAGAGGCCACGGCCTTCTCGTTTTCCACGAGCCAGCGGCCAATTTCCTCAGCCGTTTCCTCCGGCTTCTTGCGCGAAGTCTTGAGCAGGGGGAACACCACCAGCGTCAAGTGTCCTTCAAACTCGCGCTTCGTCTTCTGCAACTGTATCATCTTCTCGGGCACTTCCTGTCCGTAGAGAGCCTTCACCGCGGCCTGCGCCGAGCGGCTTATTTGGGTTTCGATGTTCATCTTCTGTTACCTTATTATATAATTGTTTTGGCCGCAAAATTACTAAAAAAGGCTGACATTCGGCGTAAGATGCATAAAAAAGTGCGGCCTCTTGCGGGTTCGTCCGCAGTTCGGGTGAATGAAGAATCAGGTCTGCCTTATTTATTTTACCGTAGAGACGCGATTCATCGCGTCTGCC
>CAJMAO010000093.1 GCA_905211345.1 uncultured Prevotella sp. | reverse complement strand
AAGCTCCCTCCCTTCGGGAGGGCTGGGGTGGGTGTTAGGGAGCTGGTTGCCGGGTGTTAGGGAGCTGGTTGGTGGGTGTTTGGTACTTTATTTCAACCTTTTCAGCATCCATTCCATCTGTCCGCGCTCAGTTTCGTCTGATGTCCAGTGCTCGTTTATCGGCGTTATCAGTGCCTCCTTGGGGCATGTCAGCGTGTTCCATACAGCGTAGCTGGTAGTCGGCGGGCAGGTGTCGTCGTTGTATCCCCACGTCATGTAGACGTCGGCCTTCACGTGTCGGGCGAAGTTCACCACGTCATAATACGCCATCGTGCGCAGCGTCCGGTCGTTGAACATGCCCTTGAGCTTGTTGAAGTGAGGGTATCCGCCGGTGCGTCCGTCGGTGTAGGCGGCCATGTCGGCCAGCGCGGGATGGTTCACTATGCATTGCGTGACGCGGCTGTCAAGCCCCGCGGCCACTATCGACAGCGCGCCGCCTTGGCTTCCGCCCTGCACTATCACGTTGCGTCCGTCCCATTCTGGCAGGCTGGTCAGCAGGTCGATGCAGCGCACTAGGGCGAGGTAGACGCGCTTCATGTAGTAGCGGTCGCGGTCGTCAAGCCCGTTCTCTAGGTAGCCGTTTTCGCGCCCGTTGAACGTTTTGGATATGTCATCGAACGTCTCCTTTGGCAGCCGCGGGTCGAGTCCGTGTATCTCCATTTCCATTCTTATTGCGCCGTTCTCGGCGTAATACTTGTGCCGCAACGGCTCCTTGATGGTTTTTATGCCGGCTCCCGGCGGGCAGAGCACCACCGGGTGTTTGCCCTTTTGCGCGTTTTTGGGGTAGAACAGGTAGGCGTAGACTGATTGTCCCTGCCTGTTCAGGTTGATTTTCAGCAGGTAGCAGTCTATCTTGTCGGTGCAGTATTCCTCGGCCTTTTCCCTTGAATACGAAAGCGGAGCGCGCCTCATGTCCTCTATGTTCTTGCTCCAGAAGTCGGCGAAGTCGGCCGGTTCCTGCGTGAAAGGCCGTATCTTGTCGACCGAGAAGCCCACTTTCACGTGGTGCTTGTACGTTTTTCCGCCGACTACGGCCGACAGGCGCAGGTCGCGGAAGCCGGGATTCGTCCTCGTGCCCATGTCTATCACGGCGCGGCCTTGCTTCAGCCTGGCCTCTCCCTTGCGGTCGGCGGGCAGCATGTCGTCGCCGATTTCATACTTCACTTCGGCGTCGACGGGCACGCCGTATTTGTACAGTTGCACTTCTACGCGCGCCCGTTCGCCAGTTTGGTAGAGCCAGTCGGCATGGTCGGGCACGGCCACCCACAGGTAATCCGAGCGGTAGGGATAGTTCTCCGCCGCGCATTTCGCGCCCACGGCTACGGCCATGAGCAGAAAGAATAAAAGTCGTTTCATTTGCTTAAGGTAATGATTTCTAGGGGCAAAGATACGTATTTAAATTAAAAATGAACAATGAACAATTAAAAATCAGGCTACGCCGTTACACTGATTGTTCATTTTTAAATTATCCTTTTTTTATTTTTTAATTATTCATTGTTCATTTTTAATTATTCATTTTCCCCTGTATTCTTCTGGCGTGCAGCCGGTGGCTTTCCTGAAAACCGTGGCGAAGCACTGCTCGGTGCAGAAGCCCAGCAGCGACGATATGTCGCCTACAGGCATGGCGGAGCCTACGAGTAGTTCCTTGGCTGTCTGCAACCGGCGCAGCTGCACGTGCTCGGCCACGCTCTTGCCCGTCTCGTTTTTGAGCATGTCGTCAAGGTATCCGGCCGACATTCCGAGTCTCGCCGCCATGCGTGCGGCGGTCGGCATGCCCTTGCGTGCCGCCTCGCCTGAGCGTAGCGTGACGTCAATCATGCTTTTCAGTTCGGCTATCGTGTTTACGTTAGCTTCATGGCGGGTGATGAACTGGCGGTTGTAGAACCGTCGGCAGTAGTTCAGCAACAGGTCGATAATGTTGCTTATTATGTCCTTGCTGTATTCGTCTACTCCCCGGCAAAGCTCGTCGCCGATGCAGCCGAAGCACTGCTTTATCACCCTTTCCTCGCAACATGACATGTGCAGGGCCTCGTCCTGCCTGTATTTGAAGAACGAATACTCCCTCAGCCGCGCGCCGAGCGGCGTGAACTTTACTAGGTCCGGGTGGAATATCAGCAGCGTGCCGTCGTCTGCGGCAAGGTCTATTTCCTTGTCGGGGGCGATGCACAGCAGCGTGGCATCAGTGAAGTCGCAAGGCCGCCAGCCGTATTCCGCGCTTTTGGCCGCCCAGTGCCGCAGCTTGACGGCGTAGCAGTCGGTCTTCAGGCAGTCGCCGTCGCAGGGCCGGGACATGTCGATGAGGCTTACCATAGGGTGCAGCGTCTCGGCGTGGAAGGCGCGGTTGCACTCGCAGACAGACCTGGCAGAAAACGCCTCACACCCACCCCAGCCCTCCCGAGGGGAGGGAGTTTGATATGCTTTTGTGGTTTGTTCGTTTATGTCGTGTTTATTGATGCACTTCATATTTCTGATAAACTAATATTAGTATGCTACCCTCCCAGTACTTCAAAAGCATATTAAGCCCCCTCCCTTGGGGAGGGTTGGGGTGGGTGTCGGGTGTGGGTTGTAGGGTGTCGGGTGGCGCGTTGTTGGATGTTCCTTGCCTATTCCGCCGCCACTTTCCTGTATTCGCTGGGCGTCATGCCCGTGCCGCGCTTGAAGTAGCGGTTGAAGTGCTGCGAGTATTGGAAGCCGAGGTCGTAGCTTATCTCGTTTATGGTCTTCGTGGTGCCGAGCAGTTCGTCCTTGGCAAGGCCGATAATCTTGTTCTGTATGTATTCCTGCGGCGTGCGCCCGGTCTCTTTTTTCACGAGGTCGCCGAAGTAGTTGGGCGACAGGAAGCACTTTTCGGCGAAGTATTTTACCGTAGGCAGGCCGTTCATGGCCGCCGCGCGGTCGTTGAAGTAGGTGTCAAGTTCCTCCTCGAATTTCGTCAGTACGTCCCTGTTGGCCGTCTTGCGGGTGATGAACTGGCGCTCGTAGAACCTCATGCAGTAGTCCAACAGCAGTTCTATGTTGCGGCAGATTAGCTTCTTGCTGTGCCCGTCGATGGGGCGTTCTATCTCTATGCGTATCTTTTCGAGACAGTCGCGGTAGATGGCCTTCTCCTGTTCCGACAGGTGCAGGGCCTCGCGCGAGGAGTAGGCGAAGAACGAGTATTGCTTCATATCCTGCCCGAGCGACGTGCCGCGTATGAGGTCGGGATGGAACAGCAGGCCCTGCGACTTAGGCTTGAAGTCGGGCCTGAACTTCACTTTCACCACCTGTCCCGGCGCGAAGCTCGTCACCGTGCCCTCCTGGTAGTCGTAAGGCATCCGCCCGTAAGTTATGTCGCCGCAGTAGGTCTGTTTCAGGAACAGCGCGTAGACGCCGTACTGGAAAGTCACTTCGCCGCTGAACGGGAATTGCTTCACGTCGCCTTCGTTGATGACCGTTACCAGCGGGTGCCGCGTCTCCAGTCCCATCGCGTGGTTGTAGTCGTCGATTGAGTCAATCTTGAATATTGTTTCCATGTCCGTCTCCTCTTGTTTTTATCTGTTGCAAATTTACGGTTAATCATCGGAAAACCGTGTACACCTTTTACTGTTTTTGTTACCTTTATTACGTTTTAGCCCGTTTCGCAGCACGGCGCATGGCGCGGTCAGTGTCGAGCGGTTAACTGTTAATATACGTGAAAGAAACGGCCGTTTTCCAAAAGGCGGCAAACGGCGTTGCGAAAGGCCATGTTTCATCTTGTGAAAGGCCACCTTTTGGAGCGCGAAAGACCGTCTTTTGGAAAACGGCCGAAAACCGTTTGTTTTTCAAAATAAATCATAAAGAAACGTAACTTGATAAACCTTGCGCGCGCTTCGTCGTCACATTATCTGATATATTACCGGCCGTGGAGCCGGAAACGACTAAAAACTACTAAACCATGAACATCAAGACAATGGCCGCCGCGCTGATACTGGCCGTGGCGGTGCCCGTAGGCGCAATGGCGCAGGGCGGCGGCAAGACCGCCAAAGGAAGGAAAAAAGCCAGATGGACACGCCTTGCGACGAGGCTCGACGACAAATTCTTTACCACAGCCGAGGCTGCCCGCATAGGCGACAACCTGCTGTTTTACCAGCACGAGTCGGGCGGATGGCCCAAGAACATGCGCCTTCAGGAGGAGCTTACCGACAGCCGCCGCGAGCGGGTTGAGGAGATGAAGCGTGGCACTCATTACGCCACCATAGACAACGGAGCCACGACCACCGAGATGACTTACCTTGCGCGCTTGTACAACGCCACCAAGGACGACAAGTACCGCGACGCCTTCATGCGCGGTTTCGACTACCTGCTTGAGGCCCAGTACCCTAATGGCGGATGGCCGCAGTTCTACCCTCTGCCCAAGGGATACTACACTCACATAACTTACAACGACGACGCCATGGTGCATGTGCTCAACCTTTTGCGCGACGTAGCCTACGGCGAGGAGCCTTTCACTTTCCTTTCCGCCGACGTGAGGGCTAAGGCCAAGGCGGCCATGGACAAGGGCGTTGGCTGCATATTGAACACCCAAGTGGTGCAAGACGGGCGCAAGACGGTGTGGTGCGCCCAGTATGACGAGAACACGTTGCAGCCTGTCGCTGCCCGGGCTTACGAGCTTGTGTCGCTAAGCGGCTCGGAGTCACAAGGCATAGTGTTCTTCCTCATGTCGCTGCGCAACCCGTCGGAGGCCGTATGCCGGTGTGTAGACGATGCCGTGGCGTGGTTTCACAAGAGCGAGATAACGGGCATACGCCTTGAGCGTTACACCAACGAAGACGGCAAGCGCGATGTGCGCGTGGTGCCGTGCGACGCGGGCGGCAAGGGCTGCAAGCCCCTGTGGGCGCGCTTCTACACTATAGACGGCAACCGTCCGTTCTTCTGCGACCGCGACGGGGTGATGAAATTCAACCTGTCGGAAATAGGCCATGAGCGCCGTAACGGCTACAGTTGGTACAACTCGGGCGGCATAGCCCTGTTCAAGCGTTACGAGGCGTGGAAACGGGAGAATAGGATTCTTTAGTAGCTAAAGGAGTTCTTTTTGGTAGTTAAGGGAGTTCTTTTTGGTAGTTAAAGGAGTTAAGGAAGTTAAAGGAGTTAAAGACAAATGCTTTG
>CAJMAO010000092.1 GCA_905211345.1 uncultured Prevotella sp. | reverse complement strand
TGTAGTGAACCGCCGCTTTAAGTTGCTGAAAGAGCGGTAAATACGGTAAGCCACGACGCAAACCACGATGAATACGACGAGCAATATCACCAGAATGAAGTTGAGAAAAGCTATCATCTTTTATCAGATTTGCTGTTAGCGTAAACGGAAAGAAGCACATACCATGCCACTATTATGGCAAAAGCCGATATGCGGAACACGGCCAGCAGAGGCACGCAAGTTATGATAAAGACATAACGCAGACGGTTGCCGTTCCAGCTCCAGTGCTTGAACTTCAGGGCGAACATTGGTATCTCGGCCACCATTACGAAACTGCTCGCCATGACTAAGGCCAGCACAACCAGCACCATATACGGCGAACTCTCGAGCCATGAGCCCATACCTACCACCAACGAGGCCCAGAACAGGGCGTTGGCAGGCGTAGGAAGACCGATGAAACCCATCGTCTGGCGCTCGTCGAGGTTGAACTTGGCCAGCCTCAACGCCGAAAACGCCGCCATGACGTAGGCGAAAAACGGCAGCACCGGGCGCGAGAACTCGAGCCAAGATGGGTAATCCATTACGCCAAGCTCGAAAAACACGATCGTGGCGGGCGCCACACCGAACGTCACGTCATCGGCCAACGAGTCAAGCTCCTTGCCTATCGGCGACGACACTCCCAGCAAACGGGCGCTCATGCCGTCGAAGAAATCGAACACCGCACCTATGACAATGAACAGGAAAGCCATGCCAAGCTGCCCGCCGAAAGCGAAAGCCGTGGCAACGCAACCTGACAAGAGATTGCAGCAAGTAATAGTGTTGGGAATGTGTTTCTTTATCATTATATGGGGTTATGCGGTTTTTAGGTTATATGGCTTTGCGGTTCTCAGCGGCTGGCAAAGGCGGAAGTCTGCGGGGCGATTGACCGTATGACCGTAAAACCGATAAACCGTAAAAACTCAACAGACTATTTAAGCCTTGCTATCACCGTTTTGTCGCCTACGGTGCTCTGCCCCATCTTCACGCAGACTTCAGTGCCTAGGGGCAGGTATATGTCGACGCGCGAACCGAACTTGATGAAGCCCAGGTGCTCGTCAATGTAGCAGTCTTCCTCCGCCTTGGCGTAAGTCACGATGCGGCGGGCCACGGCTCCGGCTATCTGGCGGCACAATATCTCGGTGCCGTCGGGCGTCTCGAGCATCGTGTCGGCATGTTCGTTCTCCTCGCTGGCCTTCGGCAGCCACGCCTTATGGTAGTTGCCGTTCTGGTGGTGCACGAACTTCACCTTGCCGTCAACGGGAAACCAGTTGGCATGAACGTTGAAAAGGCTCATGAATATGCTTATCATCAGCCGCTTGTCGTGGAAGTATTCGTCCTCGACAACTTCCTCGACCACCACCACCTTGCCGTCGGCAGGGGCAACGACCACCTTTTCCGTATCGCCGTCGAAATAACGCTTAGGGCAACGGAAAAAGTTGACGACGACGGCATACACCGTGCCGAAAACGATGACGAACGCCCAGAAGAACACCTTGCAGTCAACGTAGACCCATAGTATCATCGCTATGGCGACGATAGCCACCAGCCCATAGACCAGCGTGTCGGTGCCTTCGCGGTGAAGCCTCACGTTCTTCAGATTCCTCATTCTTTTTCCCATAGCAAGCGTTGATGTACAAAAATCGGTGCAAAGGTACTCCTTTTTTATTTATTACCCAAATTTTCACCTTAATTATTTACGCTTTGTACAAATGGCGGGGGAGTTTTGTGTTACTCTGTTTGAAACATTGCGAAAACTTGTTTAAACCGAAAGTGCGAACGATATTATTGACTACTTTTGTATCAGAATGGCCTATACCGAATATTCCAAATACCTGCTGGCCGCCCTTCTGCTGGCCGTCAGCGAGACCGTGAAGGCCCAGGTTACGGCAGTCGTGTTCGACATGGAGACGCGGCGGCCCATTGAAGGCGCGTCGGTATACGTCAACCCTCGCGGCATGGTGAAAACAGACAGGCACGGACGGTTCACCGTCGACGGCGAATGTCGCAGCCTGACGGTGTCCAGCCAAGGCTACGAGAGCCGCTCGATGGACAAGAGCGGCGTAGGCGACACCGTATGGATGCTGCCCAACGGGCGGCGGCTGGGCGAAATCGTCGTGATAGGCCACAGGCCGAAAATAGGCTTCGACACAGGCAAATACGCGGGTAAAGGGCAGAAACAGCCCAGCAACAAGAGCGGCATAGGCGGTTTCGACTTCTTCGACTCGTTCAATTTCAAAAAGCACAAACAGGCCAAGCGGCGGAAGAAAATCAAGGAAATACTCGACAAATACTGACCAGCCGCACGGTAGGCGGCACTCCGCTTTACGCCATAAGCACTACAAATAAACAACACGGCACGGGCGACGGCACACTTTCAAAAGAAAACCCGGACAGGAACACGCCGCAGGCCACGTTCCGAAATCTTTACAACCATAATTCGCGAACCACGCTTCCACACACCATCCGGCAAGCGTTTATTAAGCCGCAAACGGCATAAAAACACATAAAAAACAATGAAAAACAGTGGCGGAAGCCGCCGAAACATGATGTTTTGACGGCCAAACCCCGCGCCGTTGACGGCCTTTCATGCTGCGAAACACGGTCTTTCAGGCCGCGAAAGGCCACGTTTTGCACGGCCATTTACGCCGAACGGCCGCGCAGGCAAGCGCCAACAAGCGCAACATATTGAGTCTCAAGCCATTACGCCAAACGCCGAAAAACGGCCGTTTTTCCGCCAAAAGCCCGTCGGCTCACGGGCAACGGCCTTCACGGAGCGTCAAACTCACGGCGTTTAAGAAAACTTAACACAGGGAAAACATAGTAAAAAAACGATAAAAGCCACACCGTCCATTCATAATGAATACGGCATACGGCAGCCTTAAAAAAGCTCCAACTGCATTGCGCTCATCGCTAACGCTTTCTTCCCGTCAGCTATTTCCAACGCATCCCTTACACTTTCTGCGATTCGTTTAGCAAAAGCCACGGGCACGGCATTACCTATCTGCAACTGTATTTCACGTTTATTGTCACCATAAAAAATCCAATCGTCAGGAAACGTTTGCAACCTCGCATATTCACGCGCGGTAAATGTGCGCAAGTCGCTCGCTGAAATACGCCATAGTTTCACGTTTGAATTCGGATTCCTAACATACAATGCGTTTTTCCGTTCTTTTGCATACCTTACGGCATGTACATTCCCTTTGGCCCAGCCCCATACCGTTGCCGTATCCACGGCAGGGAACGGAGTGTCAAACGAGCGTACGGGATTCCCGTCGGAAGCTGTACGGCTGAACCTCACAGGTATGGCCTCGTCAGTTTCCGGACAAGGCTCATGCGTCTCGACATGCACATGACTATTGAAGCCCCAGTGTGGCTCATGATTAGGCAAATGAATATTATCATCCTGCCCTAATTCGTAGATAAAACTACGTATGTTTGTTTCCGCCTGTTCTTTAGGGAAACAATAATGTGGCAGCGTACCGTCCCTATAGGCGATGAAAATAAACCGCCGCCGCGTCTGGGGCACTCCATAATGTGACACTTTGAAAAACCTGAACCTTGTAACATATCCGATTTCCGCCATTTCTTCAGCTATTTGAACGGCAAAAGGTTTTCCGGTTGCCGGATGCGACATAGTCCTAAGATTAAGCACATTCTCCATTACGACAACCCGCGGACGCATGATTGACGCTATGCGAACAACCTCTTTATACAAATAATTACGTTCATCGTTTTCATCCCTTTTACCTCCAAGCGAAAAGCCTTGACACGGAAAGCCTGCAAGAAGAACGTCCAATCCGTCGCGGAAGTCGGGCGTGTATTGCCTTACGTCACATTCCCGAACGTCCCATTCAGGGCGATTATTATGTAAAGTACGCACCGCACAATCAAGAATGTCACTTGACTGCGTGTGTATAAAACCAGCTTTTTCAAAACCTAAGTCCAATCCTCCCGCCCCCGAAAAAAGGCTCAAGAATGTATAATCAGTCCTTTCGTCTTGTCCTATTGTAAACATACTACGCCTATAATTTGGGAATTTCAGGAATATACGCCACTCTCTCTTTGGGTTTACGCTTCTTGCAGGCATCGAATATATTTGTTATTACCCTTATACCATCCGGCCGCCTGCCGTCCATACACTCATCCAATAAAGAAAAATAGAACGAGTTTCCATATTTATCCGAACGCACAATGTATTCTGACACTTCTTCATTTTCAGGCCGTGTCTCAATAAAATTTTTCTTCACAATCAATATATAACGTAAGAAAAAGTCTTTTAAGCCCGAATTTAAAAGATTAGGATACGTATACATCTTCCTATGCCTGACGGAACCTTCCCCGTAAGGGCCATGCCCGTATTCGGTATAATTGGAATATTTAGCCTCTTTATACAGTTCAAAGTCATAATTGATGAAATCACCGTCAACCATGACAAGTGTTACGATGGCATCGCTTTTCGGCGACAATAAAGCAAAAAGATAGTAGCATGGCACGATGACCGTCTCGCCTGCAATCTTGACAAAAGCCCTGCCACACGGCAGACTGCTGTTATAGTCCATGGTAAGTCCGCGCGAATCCTTTCCGTCCGCGCGCTGTACAAGCTTCTTGATTTCCAAACCGATTATAGTCCCCGCGGCCCTGTCTCTCACCACAATATCAGGAGTTGTCAGCTGTCCTGAATGAAAGACCTCGAAACACGGTGGCAAAACCGCCTTTATACGCTCGCCTATCCAACAGTCAAACGGATCATCCTGAACCGTTCCTATAAGACTTTGAGGACGCATGTCAACAGGTATACCTTTATTCGTAATATTGGAAATAAGACCACGATATATGGCTAAAACAATGTCTATTTCATTATCCATACTTCTAAAAGCTCTGTCATGCAAAGATACATTATTTGTCAATCATACGTATAATAATTCTTTGAAAAACTATATTTATTAAATAATTCAGCATAAGACAAAATCCATAAGAACAAAACTTGCAGAAAATCCACTTAATGTTTTTGTTCAAAAATCATTACATTTGTTTTTGTTCAAACAAATTTCCAAATGGCAATTTAAGACTAAAAGAAAAGCCGCGAACGGCATAAAAACACATAAAAAACAATGAGAAACAGTGGCGGAAGCCGCCGAAACATGATGTT
>CAJMAO010000091.1 GCA_905211345.1 uncultured Prevotella sp. | reverse complement strand
TAATCAACTTAATTAGTAACATTTATGTCTGGTAAATTAAAAACTTTTCGAGTTGCGCTCGTGGCCCTGTTAGCGTTCGTCGTGGGCAGTGTCAGCGCGCAGACAATCAAAGGAAACGTGAAGGACTCCAACGGGGAGCCCGTCATCGGCGCGACCGTCCTCGAGCAGGGGACGAAGAACAACGCCACGGTGACCGACCTCGACGGTAACTTCTCCATCAAGCTGACCGGCAACAACCCGCTGCAGATCTCGTACATCGGCATGAAGACGCAGACGGTTGAGACGGCCGGCAAGAGTACGGTGAACGTCACGATGGAAGACGAGGCCACCAACCTCGACGACCTCGTGGTCATCGGTTACGGCTCGGTGCGCCGCAAGGACCTGACTGGTTCCGTGGCTACGGTCAGCAGCGAGGCGCTGGCGGCAGTGCCCGTGGCGTCGGTGACGGAGGCGTTGACTGGTAAGATGGCCGGCGTTAACATCACCACCACCGAGGGCTCGCCCGACGCCGACGTGAAGATACGCGTGCGCGGCGGCGGCTCGATCACGCAGAGCAACGACCCGCTGCTCATCGTGGACGGCTTCCCCGTTGAGAGCATCAGCGACATACCGGCCACCGACATCGAGGACATCACCGTGCTCAAGGACGCATCGTCGACCGCCATCTACGGTTCGCGAGGCGCCAACGGCGTAATCCTCGTCACGACCAAGAGCGGCAAGGCCGGCAAGGTGAACGTGAGCTACAACGCCTACTACAGCTGGAAGAAGGTGGCAAAGACCATGGACGTGCTCTCGCCTTACGACTACGCCAAGTGGCAGTACGAGCTGGCGTTGCTGAAAAACGAGAACGACATCAGTTCATACACCAAGTATTTCGGCACTTACGACGACCTTGACCTATACAAGGACGTTCCTTACAACGACTGGCAGGACATAGTGTACGGCCGCACCGGCAACACGTTCAACCACAACGTTAACATAACGGGCGGCTCGGAGACGATACGCTACTCGTTCAGCTACGCCCACATGAACGACAAGGCCATACAGATAGGCTCAAGGTACAAGCGCGACAACTTCAGCCTCAAGCTGAACACGAAGCCCACGAAGAACACCACCCTCGACTTCCAGGCGCGCTACTCCGACACTGACATATACGGCGGCGGCGCAAACGACGCAACCGGAACTTTCGACACTGACAAGCGACTGAAGTACGCAGTGATATACACCCCGATACCGCTGGCCAACCTCGACTCGAGCGCCGGCTCGGAGGATGACGACCTCGGCAACCTGTACAACCCTGTGCAGGCCCAGTATGACAACGACCGCAAGAAGGAACGCAAGTCGTTCAACATGGCGGGCTCGTTCGGCTGGGAGATATTCAAGAACTTCAAGGTGAAGACCGAGTTCGGCTACGACGACTACAACCAGTACGACCAGCGCTTCTGGGGCACGACGACCTACTACGTTAAGAACACCCCGGCGTCAGCCAACCAGAACAAGCCGGCCATCCGCATGGTAGACACGAACCGCCACCGCTTCCGCAACTCAAACACGGTAAGCTACGACTTCGGCAAGGTGATAAAGAACGACGACCACCACTTGGACCTGCTCGTAGGCCATGAGTACATCGTAACGAAGGAGCGCGAGAACACCAACGAGGTGCACGGCTTCCCCGAGAACTACACCTCCGATGACGCGTGGAAGCTCTCGTCGATGGGAACCCCTTACACTATCGACGACAAGTACAGCGCCGACGACAAGCTGCTCTCGTTCTTCGGCCGCGTGAACTACAACTTCAAGGACCGCTACCTGCTGACGGCAACGTTCCGCGCCGACGCGTCGTCAAAGTTCTCCAAGGAGAACCGCTGGGGCTACTTCCCCTCTGCGGCAGTGGCGTGGCGCATATCTTCGGAGCCGTTCATGAAGGCTACCCAAGGCTGGCTTGACGACCTGAAGCTGCGCTTCAGCTACGGTACGGCCGGTAACAACAACATCCCCGTAGGCCAGCTGGTACAGACGTTCCAATCTGGCGCTACAAGCTGGATCAACGGTTTCAACAGCATTTGGTCGCCGTCGAAGACCATGGCCAACCCGGACCTGAAATGGGAGACCACGATCACCCGCAACCTCGGCCTTGACTTCACCCTGTTCAAGGGCAAGCTGACCGGTAGCATCGAGGCGTACCTCAACACGACGAAAGACCTGCTCATAGAGTTCCCCGTCGCAGGTATCGGTTACGACACGCAGTACCGCAACATGGGAGAGACCGAGAACAAGGGTATCGAGTTCAGCTTCACCTACCACGTGGTTGACAAGAAGGACTGGGGCATCGACATCTTCGGCAACATAGGATGGAACAAGAACAAGATCAAAGACCTCGGCGAGATGGAAGACTTCGGCATGAACTCCAACTGGGCTTCCACGGAGATAGGCAACGACTACTGGATCGCCGTAGGCGGACAGGTGGGCGAGATACGCGGCTACAGGCTCGCGGGCCGCTACGAGGTTGACGACTTCGTTGGCTACGACGCCTCGACGAAGAAGTGGATATTAAGGGAAGGCGTGGCCGACGCCACGGCCGTAATCGGCACGGTGCGCCCGGGCTCCATCAAGCTGCAGGACCTTAACGGCAACGGCACCATAGGCGACGAGGACAACACCATAATAGGCAACGTCAACCCTGACGTTTACGGCGGTTTCGGCATCAACGCCCGCGCCTTCGGCTTCGACCTCAGCGCCAACTTCAACTACAGCATCGGCAACCAAGTGTACAACGCAAACAAGATAGAGTACACCTCGACAAGCAAGTACCAGTACCGAAACATGATAACCGTCATGGCCGACGGCAAGCGCTGGACCAACCTCAACCCGGACGGTACGCTCTGCAACGACCCCGTCATGCTGGCCGAGATGAACAAGAACACCACGATGTGGTCGCCTTACATGAGCAAGTTCGTCCTTACCGACTGGGCTATCGAGGACGCGTCGTTCCTGCGCCTTAACACGCTGACGCTGGGCTACACCCTGCCGCAGGCGCTGACAAAGCGCGTGGGCATCAACTCGCTGCGCTTCTACGTTACGGCTTACAACGTGTTCACAATCACCGGTTATGACGGTTACGACCCCGAGTCTGACTGTATCCGCAAGAACGCGCTCACCCCGGGCGTTGACTATTCGGGCTATCCGCGCAGCCGCTCGTTCGTAATCGGACTGAATCTGAATTTTTAATTAAGGAGTAAAGGAGAGGAGGAGTAAAAGTAGTAAGTAGATTACCCTCAAGCCTTCTCTCTTGAAACAAAACGATAACAAACGGAGTTGGGGATTGAAGAGGCGGAGTTTAAGTATGATTTGCCACAAGAGCATATCTACTTACTCCTTACTCCTTCCCTCCTTACTCCAAAAAAACAAAAACAATGAACAAGTACATTAAAATATCATTCCTTTCGCTGGCGGCCGTAACGCTTGTCACTTCTTGCGACATGGATGTGGAAAATCCGTCATCGTTGAAAGAGCCGGAAGTATTTTCCACTTATATTACGGCTGAAGCTGCCGTAATGGCGATACACCAGTCGTTTGGTGAGACCAACTCTTACCGCGGACGCTTCCTTCCGTATTACGGAGTAAGTTCTGACGTAGAGACCGGCGGAAGCACCGCTCCATCGTTGTCCGACGAGACCAACGACAAGCAGAGCCTGTGGAACTATAACACCCTGCCGAACAACGGACAGATGAACACCAGCAACAACGCCTACGCTAAGTTTTACGAGGCCGTGGAGCGCGCGAACTTCGCGATAGACGGCCTGCGCAAGTACGGCGACGTAGAGAACCAGCCTGACATGGCTTATCTGTTAGGCGAGGCATTGACGCTCAGGGCCGTCGTATACAACGACCTCGTGAAGGCGTGGGGCGACGTGCCCTTGCGCCTTGCGCCGTTGACTAACGACACGAAATATATGCCGCGCACCAACCGCGACATAATCTATAAGCAGCTTCTTGCCGACCTGCTCGAGGCTGAGAACTACTGCTACTGGCCTAACGACAACCCTCTCACTAAGACCGTGGAGCGCGTGAACAAGTCGTTCGTAAAGGGATTGCGCGCACGCTTGGCCCTTTACGCCTGCGGCTACGGCCTGCGCGGCGACGGCTTCCGCCGCAGCTACGACCCCGACCTTGCGCCTGAGAAGATGTACCAAATAGTTAAGGATGAGTGTCTTGATGTCATCAACCACAGCACCCCGCTTGCACAGCTGTCGTTCAAGGACAACTTCGTGCGTCTCTGCCAGGACAACGTGGAAGCCGGACACGAGTCGCTGTTCGAGATACCGTTCTCCGACGGCCGCGGCCGCGTGCTCTATACATGGGGCGTGCGCCACAGGGCTGCCGACCAGTACACGGCGCAGGCACAGGGCGGAGTGAACGGCCCGCTGCCTTACCTTTGGTATGACTACGACCCGGAGGATGTCCGCCGCAACATAACCTGCGTGCCTTACGAGTGGGGCGACCAGCTAGTTAACGGCAACGCCCACCAGCAGCTCACCCAGAACATCCACTGGGCGTTCGGCAAGCTGCGCTACGAGTGGATGACCCGCCGCGTGACATCGACCAACGACGACGGCGTGAACTGGCAGTACATGCGCCTTGCCGATGTTTACCTCATGGCCGCCGAGGCCATCAACGAGCTTGAAGGCCCGGCCAACGCCGCGCAGTATATGCGTCCGGTGCTTGAGAGGGTTCTGCCGGCTAACAAGGTCAGCGACCTGATGGCGCAGTATACCGCCAGCCAACAGGCTTTCCGAGAGGGCATCTATGACCAGCGCGCCCTTGAGTTTGCGGGCGAGGCGCTGCGCAAGGCCGACCTCGTGCGCTGGGGCATCATCGACGAGAAGATGCAGGAAGCCAAGGACAAGCTCACCCAGATGAGGGACAAGACCGGCAAGTTTGAAAACTATCCCGACAAGCTGTATTATAAGACTGTTGCCGAAGGCGAGACCGGCAGTTTCGACGGCGAGAACATCGTAGGAGAGAGCCTGATAGTATACGGACTTGAGGAAGGCGAGACCGACGACGTGGGCAGCGATCTTACAAAGGACAGCGGCTATGAGAGCAAAGGCTGGTTTACGAGCGACGGCAAGCCGGTGATAACCGACGACTACATCAACGGCCTGTACGTGGTGGACAAGCCGAGTATGCACTGCCTGTGGCCGATATGGGAATACTTTGTAGGTATCAGCAACGGACAGCTCAATAATGACGGTAATTACGGTCAGCTGTCAGACTAATAAAAGGCGAGAAGGTGAGTGGGCGGACGGTAAGACTTCCGCTCCTCTCCAGTGCCTTAACAAATTGACTCTTTAAAAACAAAACATATAACAAAGAAAGAATCATGAAACG
>CAJMAO010000090.1 GCA_905211345.1 uncultured Prevotella sp. | reverse complement strand
AACGGCTGTCCCGTCAGCCGAGTAGACAGCGGCCTCGCCGCCTTCGGCAGCCTCAATGTTGATTGCCGAGTTTCCGGCATATACGCTTATGCCGCCGTCAACGCCGGTGTTTGTAATGCCCGTGCCGGTAATGTTTACGATGGAGTTGACCATTCTCGATTCGTTTTCGCCTTCATACAGCGACACAATGCCGTAGACGTGGCGGCCTGCGGGCACGTTGTTGTCGATGAATATGCCCGTAGACGTGAAGCCTATCGGTTCGTTGTCGCGGTAAACGTTGAAGCCGAGAGGGTAGGCCATGTCGGCCACGGGGTCGAAGTCGGGGTTGAACACGGGGCTTTCGCCCGGCTCGAAGTCGTCGGCCGTGGGCGTGTAAGGCTCAAGCATGGCCCTGATGAAGACATTGCCTTCCAGCAGGTCGCTGCGCCATTCGCCGTCGATAAGCACGAGGTTGCCCAGTCCCGGGTCGTATGTCGTGGCGTCGTATACCATCTGCACGCCTCCGATGGTACTCTCGGCGGCGAAAGCTATGTAGTAGTCGTAGCCCGGCTCGATGGTCACGGGAGTCCTGAGTTTCATCGTGCGCCATTGTCCCGAGCCGTATTCCGACGCGTCACGCTCGCTTACCACTTCGGGAGTGCCGCCCGCTTCGGCCCTGTACACTTGCAGCTTGTAGGTTACTTGGCGCTGCGAGGTGTAGGGGAAGAACGACAGCGACGTAATAGCGTAGCCGTTGTAAGTGGCTAAGTCCTTGGCGGTGAAGCGCTGTGCCACCACCATCTGGTCGCCCTTCAGGTTGGTTATCACGCACTTGTCGGCTGCTTCGTCGGTGTCGGGGTTCATCCTCGTGAGCAAGTTGTTAAGCTCCCAAGTCAGCGTTACGTCCTGTCCGTTAACGTTGCTTTTCGCCGACTTGATTTTGTTCTCGGGCACCCTGACCGTGCTTTCAACGAAAGGCGAGTAGAGGCCGTTGTCGTAAGCCACGTCTACTTTGTAAGTGGCGGTGGTCGCCGTCAGTCCGTTGTCAACGTATTGCAGCCCGGTGGTCTCGTTAATAAGCTCGTTGTCGCGGAACACTCGGTATGTCTTGACGCCCGCGTCCTCGGGGGCTTCCCATTCTACGGTCACTATTCCGCGTCGCGCCGTTGCCGTAAGATTCCTTACAGTGGCCGGTGCGTTGGCCTTGGTGAAGTCGAATGACGCCGTGCCGCCGGCCTTTATGTTGCGCAGCGAGAAGTAAGCGTATTTCCCGTCGTTAGAGTGGGCTGAGGGAAGCGTGGCGTCTGAGAACTCGGTGATGCCGTTCTTGCCGGGGAACGGTGCCCCGTCGCTGTTTATGTCGCCGTAAGATACGGGCGTGGTGCCCGGGTCTTGCCCGGCCGAGGCGCACACAGTGTAAAGTCCCTGCATGTAGTCGGAGTTCACGTCGTTCGTGTTTACGGTGTTGCGTATGCGCTCCTCGTCGGCGTGGTAGATTATTATTCCCTCGCCCGGCAGCGCGCGGTCGAATCCCGTGCGCGTCCTGTTCTCGATTACGAAGTAGTCGCCATTGCGCTCAGTCGCTGCTATGTAGCCTACCGGTTCGTTCTCGGCCGCAGGTATGCCGCTCACGGTCTGCGTTTTGTCAAGGTATGTCGGGGTTACCCATCCGAACTGCATCTTCTGCCACATGTTGAAGTGCGAGGGTGAGTCGCCCGGCTGCAGGTAGTTGTTCCAGATGCCGCCTGACATAAGGTCCCACACTCCCGTGCCTTCAAACTCGCCTCCGCTCTGCTCGTAGTCAACGTCGTAGAAGTCGGGAGCGCCGAGGTTATGGCCGAACTCATGGCAGAAAACGCCGACCGTTATCTTCTGTGTCGGGCTGGAAACAGCCAGCAGTTCGGGCTGGATTGTGTACGTGTCGAGCCTTATTCCGTCGGCGTAGATGTCGGCTATAAGCCCTCCGCTGTGCGACCATATATCGCTCGAACTGCCCGTAACTTCGCCTCCCGGCCCTTGGTGAATTATCGAAAGGCCGTCAAGAATGCCGTCGCCGTTGTTGTCAAACTGGGTGAAGTCAATCTCGTCGTCAACCAAAGTCACCGCCTCCGAGATAAGTTGCGTCATGTCTTCGGTGCTGTACGTGTATTTGTTGTACGACAGCTGAATCCACCCTACGACGGTAGTCTCGATGTCGAGCTTGCCGTATGAGTTCTGCAGGAAGAAGTCGCGGAAGCAGCCCGTGCCCTCGTAGTTCTCCTCGTTCATCATCTTGTCGAACTCCTCTGCCGGTATGATAGGCTCGGTGTCGGCATAGTTTACGAGCAGCATCAGCAGCTTGCGCTTGCCCGTCGTCGGGAAAGTGCTGGTCATGTTGAGCGATGCGTCGCCTACGGAGAACGCGCTTGCGTCCACGTCCTTGCTCTTGAGCAGTCTCATCTTGGCCTTGGCGGCGTTGTCGTTGCCGCGGTATGTCACGGCCGAAGCCTTCAGGCGGCCGTCCTTTTGCTCGGCGTACATCAGGTAGCCGTCGGCCGCGCGCTGCAGCAGATAGCCCTCGGGCGACTCCATCCAGTGGCGGCGCTCGTCGCCGCGAACCATGTATTTCACTACGGTTCCATCCGGCTGAGTATACAAAATTTCTTTTGGAAATGCCGGTACGGCTTGTACCGGCATCCAAAAGAAACTAATCAGGCAGATGGCTAATGACAGTTTAATTAGCTGTTTCATCTGTTTCCTTATATAAATCAATATGTCTTACGGTGTTTATCTTACCACTTTTACCGATTGTCCGTTAGCAGTGATGATGTAAACGCCCTTCGCCCAGTTGCCGGCAGGTATGTACATGCCGTCGCCTTCGGCTTTCTTGCTGAACACGAGGGGGCCGTTTGCCGAATAAACCTGCACGGTGGTGCCGCTCCGCAGGCCGTCAACCTTGAAGCTGTTGCCGTCGAGCGAGGCGTAGGGTTTGAACGTATTGTCGGTCACAACGTTATCGCCGATGCCCGTAGGAACGCAAGACTCGCCGTAAACAACCCACGGCATTACGCCGAAACTGTAGCCTGCAAGCTCTTGTGAGAACTCGTCCGCGCGGACATATTCGCGGCAAGTTTGCCGCTTTGTTCAAACAGGCTTCCGGGTATGGCTTTCTCAGGTTTAACCCACAAAGTGGTCTGTCCGTTGGAGTGGATGCGAGTGTCAAGGCCGACGAAAGAGCGTGAAGTCTCAACCCCGGGATCCCAAAGCTCAATTTGAAGCGGGTCGAACTCGAAGGCGACATAGAACGTTCCGTCTACTGTCACAGGCTCCGCCGCGTCGTCAAATTTAATTTCCATACGCTTTACAGGATAGTCTTTGTCGATCAAGTTGCTTATCAGGTCGGTCTTGGTGTATATCGGATTAGCCACGTCGGGCTTGCCGTCCTTCTCGGGATAAATCACGACGCAGAGCTTCTTTTGTGTGTCCATGTCGCTGTATATGTCGTTGCCTTCCTCGTCTTTGCCTATTGAAACGGTCTGCGCGAACAAGTTGAACTGCATCTGGTAGAAATTGATGCTGGTCAGCGTAAGTTCACTTCCGGCTGGAATCTCGAAGCGTTCGGCGAACGAGCGGTAGTAAGGATTAACGCCGACTACGTAGTTTTGGTAAACCTCTTTAGTTCCGTAGTCGATTACAGAGCCGTCTTCCATGAACGCGGGCACGTCGGCTTGTTCGTAAATTTTGTCTATTCCGCTTGTCGTCTGCAGCGCGTCTGTAGCGTCTTTCTCAGGGAATATGGGGCTGAAACGTCTTGATATTTCTTTCGTTCCGCCGCCGTTTTCGGCCTTAAGCGTGATTGTATAGTCAGCGGCTTCCTTGAAAGTGATGGTCGGGTTGACGGCAGTCGGGTCGGATATGGTGGCCTCTCCGCCTGTTACGCTCCATGTGTAGCTGTCGGCATCGTCGGTTTTGTTGACCATCTGTACTGCCTGCTCGGGGAACAACACCGGTTGTTCATTGATGATAGAGTACAGCGCGTTGCCGATTTCAAAGTTTGTTTCAGGCGCGAATATGTCATCGGCCTTGCTCAGCCTGAAGTTGTCCACGCATACAAGTCCTGCCCATGAAGATGTTGACAAGGCCCAGAAAGCAAAGCAATATTCGCCCGTAGTCTCGGGGGTGAACGTCAGGTTGACGCGCTCCCAGCCGTCGGTTGTACGGTTGATTTCTTTCAGGACGGTCTCCTGCATGTCGTTGGCTTGGTCTTGGCCCACGGTGAATTTGAACGACGGGGTAGAGTCGCCGCCCGGCATGTTGATGTAGAAAGACACCTTGTATTCCTGTCCCGCTTCCATTTCAAGCAGCGGGCTGTAGGCTATGTCGCGGCGTTCTGCTATGATAGACGATGGTGCCACCATATAATAAAGTCCTGAAACGGCTGGCACGTCGTCGTGTTTTGCGGTGATAAATGCGTCGTCGCCTGTGGCTCTCCAGCCGTTAGGCAACTGGTGTTCTCCGTCATAATGCTCTGCATCGTCAAAGTTCTCGGCGTATGGGATAGAGGCTTCCCATTCTTCAACGGGCGGTTCGGTGCCGCCACCAACTCCGTCTACGGAGATGTCGTCAACCAAGATGAACCCGCTCGGCCTTACTCCGCTGGTGGTATGCAGGGCTAAGCAGTATTTGCCGTCGGCCTCGGGAGTGAACGTAGCCTCGATTTTCGTCCAAGCCTCGTGCGCGTTAAGGGCTTCTTTCTCCTTAATAACGACGGTCTGTGCCTCGGCTGTCTGCGCGTTGCCGGCGGTTATTTCGAGTGAAGGATACTTGCCCGGGTCGAAGGCTGTAGCGAGAATGTAGAATGAAATGGTGTATTCCTCGCCGCCGGTAAGCTGCATCATGGGCGTAAAGAGATATTCATCCCTGTTGGCTATACCCATGTTTTCGCTTGCGAGATAGTATTCGCCGGAGTTTGGTTGGACACCGTAGTCATACCATGGCGTTCTTACATAGCCCTTGTCGCCTTCCGTTTTTGTGGCGGCCCATCCGTCAGGCAGGTCTCCGCCTTGCGTGAAATGGCTGTCGTCGTCGAACGTCTCGGTAAACGGAACTGCCGTAGTGTTGCCTTGCGCAAAGGTCGGCAATCCACCGAGAAACAGCATTGCCAAGGAGGCAAACGCCGTGAAAAGTCGATGTTTCTTCATAAATTGAAATTTTTAATGATAATAATCTGGTTTAACTTACACTCCGCATAAAAACAGGCTTTTTGCAAAGTGTAAGATATTTTGCCACAAAAAGATTAAATATTTACCATATCCGCAAATATTTGTGGCATAAATTTAAAAATCGTCAAATATTTGTTTGCTTTTCAAAAGGTGGCCTTTTGGTCTGTAAAAGGCCGTCTTTTATCGTCTAAAAGACCGTCTTTCGCAACCCAAAAGGCCACCTTTTGCAATCAGTCCGCAGTTCAGGTGTATAACGTATAGGTGCCAACCCCGTCCCCGAAGGGGGCGA
>CAJMAO010000089.1 GCA_905211345.1 uncultured Prevotella sp. | reverse complement strand
ACTTGCATGTGTTAAGCCTGTAGCTAGCGTTCATCCTGAGCCAGGATCAAACTCTACACTGTATAATATCTTTCTTAATCTGTACCTTCAAGACGACGCGACTCACACGCCGCGCGCCTGCTGCTCCTCGCCTGTGTCAACCTTTCAAAGAACTTTCATGCTCATCGTCTTCGTTTTGAAGCGAAAGCGAATGCAAAGATAAGGGGTTTATTCTTTCCCTGCAAATATTTTCAAAAGAATTTTTCAAAAACAACATTATTTTAACATATTATTGATTTAAATCAACCAAACAATGGTGTTTCAGGACAAAAAGAACGACATACGAACCTTATATTTGTAACTATTAAAGCCAAACATTACAGTGAATAGAATACGTCCAAATCAACATTCAGTGACCTATATATAATAAGGTGTAAATTAAACAATGAGTTTTTATCATTTCAAGCCTCTTGACAGGCACCCCACAAAGTTACAACATTCAACGGACAACGTTGTCTGCAATTCCCTACTATTGGCAACTCGCACAAACATGTCACACACACCGGTCAAACAAAAGACGGCAAACGGCACTACAAAATGCCGTCTTTCGCATCGTAAAAGACGGCAAACGACATTGCAAAAGACGGCATTTTGTTTTATAAGCAAACACCATGTGTTTTGTAACATTTATGAAATACAACAACCTTCGTGATAACAATAAAGCATGTATAACGCGATAAATATAACAGTTTTTTTATGTAACCTGCTGTTATAAAGACAATTACACGCAAACAAGCAAACACTAAAAAGCATCTTTGTTTTTAGTGTTTTAAAAACCTTTTAACATAAATTTACCCCCCCCGAAGGCTATTATTAAAAAATGTTTTACCTTTGCCGCCGAAAACAGATTAGGCAATCGAACTGGCATATAGCCATCAACGATAAAACATTTGCGTGAGCGCACGGGTGGCATAAAAAAATCATACGGGACGTGTAAGCGTACACCCCGATATTGCAGACATCACCTTACAGGCAATTATGAAAATTGCCGCCCGTGCGCAACGCTTAGTAAAAAAAGAATGTAAAGTCAAGTATCAACATACACTAAATATAATAATGAGGAAAATCCTGATTTGCGCCATTATGTGTTGCTGCGCGGCACGTATGGCGGCGCAAGACTTCGCGCTGAAAACAAACACGCTCTACTGGCTCACCACCACGATGAACCTTGAAGCCGAAGTGGCTTTGTCTGATAAGTGGACGGCCGACCTTAGCGTGGCTTACAACCCTTGGAACTTCAGCGACGACCGCAAGATGCACCTGCTGCTGCTCCAGCCTGAGGTGAAATACTGGCTGTGCGAGAAATTCGAGGGGCACTTCATCGGCGCCCACCTGCACGGAGCGCAATATTTCGGAGGCTTCAACGACAAGCGCTACGACGGCTATCTGGCAGGCGGCGGCTTCACTTACGGCTACAACTGGATACTGTCTCCCCACTGGAATCTCGAGGCGGCTGTAGGCGTAGGCTACGCCCGTCTGTGGTATAAGGAAAGCGACCGCATACCGTGCCTTAAGTGCTACGAGCGCAAGCACAAAGACTACTGGGGGCTGACAAAGCTCGCCGTGTCGTTCAGTTACATCTTTTAAATAAGAAAAAGTAAGAAGGTGAAAAGGTGAAACTGTGGAACTGAATCATTTGACAGCCGACGCTCCTGTACGATAAAGGCAGCATACATGGACAAAGGGACGTAAGACCACATAAAAAAGAAAGGACAGATACAGATGAAAAAACATATTTCAACGAAACACGCGGTGCCAGCCTTGGCAGCGGCCTGCGCCATGATGCTGGCCGGATGCGCCACACGCGGAGCCGACACGGTCAGCATCGAGCCGCAAGCGCAGACCCTCTTGCCCGACAACGAGAGCAAGGTGACGGTAGAATCAACAATAAAAGTGCCCGGCGACTACGTGTCGCGGCGCAGCCGCCTCATCATAACACCCCAGCTGTTGGCCGACGGTAAGCTCGTCGAAGAACTTGACCCAATAGTGCTCGACGCGCCGATATTCAGCCGCAAGATGAAGCGCCGCAACGTGCTTGAAGGCTATGCCGACCCCTATTCGTCGCAAGCCAAGGCCATGGCCCACAAGGGCGACACTGTAGTGATACCAATCCGACAGGCTTTCACGCTGCCTACCGGTATCGACGGCAACGCCCGGGTAGTGGCGTTCATGACGGTCGACGGTTGCGGCGAGTGTGAAAACGCCGACACGCTGCTACTGGCCGACATATCCAACCCCGTAACCCTTGCCGACAAACCAGAGGATGGCTTACGCCTGTCATGGATAGAACCGGAGTTCGTGGTACGCCCCAAAATAGCCGAAGGCCGCGGCGAAGCGCGCCTGCAGTTCGTAATCAACAAGAGCGACATACGCCTCGACATGGGGCGCAACCGCGATGAGCTGTCCGACATGGAAGCCAAGCTGCGCCCGGTGATAAGCGACACGCTCGCAACGCTCAATTCGCTCGACATATTCGGTATGGCCTCGGCCGACGGTTCCTACACATTCAACACGCGCCTGGCGCGCAGCCGCGCCGTGTCGGCACGCAACTGGCTGGTAGGCAGGCTGGGCATGACGCAACGGCAGCAGCGCGTCATACGCACAGGCTCGCGCCCCGAGGGCTGGATGCCGGTGCTTGAAGCCATGCGGGCCGACGGCCATCCCGACACTGCTGCCGTAAAAGCAATCATAGAAAAATACCCCGGCACTAACGACGACGTGCAGGAACGCTACATCAGACGCCTGAAATGCTGGCCTGACATACGGGCAAAATACCTGCAAAAGGACCGTAAAGTGGAGTACACTTACACATACACCGTGCGCAACTTCACCTCTGAAGAGGAACTGCTGGCCATGTACGAGAAGCGCCCCGACGCGTTCAACGAGGACGAACTGCTGCGCGTAGCCGCCCTTACAGCCGACTCCACGGCCAAGCGCGGCGTTTACGAGACTTTGGTAAAGTATTTTCCCCAGTCGGAAGTAGCGGCCAACAACCTTGCCGTATTCGCCCTGCGCGACGGCGATGCCGACAAAGCCAAGACGATATTGGCCGTGCCCGGCAACTATTCTCCTGACATGTTGAACGCCCTAGCGGCCACCTATATATATAAAGGCGATTACGAGAAAGCCGTAGAACTGCTGGCTGACGTTGACCTGCCCGAGGCACGCTACAACCTCGGACTGCTGAAAGCGCGCCAGCGCAAGATAGCCGAGGCATACGAACTGTTGCGCCCCTTCGCCGACGTAAACAGCGCGGTGCTCGCCCTGAGCATGAACCTTAACGACGAGGCTTACGCCATTATGCAGAAGTCTGACGACCATTCGCCACGCGCCGAATACGTGCGCGCGCTGGCGGCTGCACGCCTCGGCCATGCCGCCGAAGCACGCGCATGTATCGAAAAGGCCGCATCCGACCCCGAACTGCGCGCCCGCGCCGCAACCGAGCCCGACTTCAAGCGCATCATGCAGCCAGCGGGCAACGCCACAACTACCAACGAATAACAAGCAACAACGATGAACAACAAACTGAAATACACACTCGCGCTCGCCCTTGCCGCTGTCGTGCTGACGGGCTGCATACGTGAAGACATAGAGCCTTGCCCGCCACTCAGCGTGAAAATAGGCATCAAGGACAAAAACTACGCCAACATAGCCGACATCGAGCAGCAAGGACTAGACCGGCGTGTAGACGAGAACCAGCCTTTCCGCGCATACATACAGAAGCTGTATTACTCGCTGACAAACGTCGAGACCAACGAGGTCGTATTCACGAAACACCTGCACGACGTTGAGGGCGACGCCGCGCTGGCCACGGCCTACCTGCCCGAAGACCTGCCGTTCGGCACATACGCGCTGACCGTATGGGGCAACATCGACAACGAGGAGCCTGTGCGCGAGGACGGACGCTACTACACCATGCACACCGACGAGGTGGAGGGCTACGACGTTTACATGACAAACGACACGCTGACCTACGACTACGCCCACGCCGACTATACCGTAGAGCTGGAGCGTGTGAAGGGAAAGCTCATCGTGCAGGGCGTCAACCTGCCGGCCGAAGCATCAAAGTCGCTCAAGGAGATTAGCCACGTAAGCCTGTACGCAGGCCGCCACGGCCGCTACGCCGGCGACGGCTCGGTGAGCGTGGAGACACCGCTCGAGGGCCAGCCCGAAGCCGTCAGCAATACGGTGCTCGCCCCTACGACCGACGGCGAGCAGTCTACAGTGAAGTTCGACATCTACGGTAGCGACGCAACGGCTGCCCCGCTCGTGTCAACAGGCAAAATAGACATCGACATGGAACGCAACCGCATCGAGGTGGTACGCCTCGACGCTGCGGGCGGCCAAGGCGAAGTTAAGGTCTACATACTTGTCAACTCGCAGTGGAAACAGGTGTACGACCTCGAGCTGGGAGAATGACTTGAAGGCGGAAAAACGGGAAGATGATATGGTGGGACAGTGAAAAAACCTAAAGGTGAGAAATAAAATACAACCGAATAACCCATAAACAAAACTATATTTTTTTAGTATTAATCAATCAATTTTTAACAACACAATGAAGAAAAATTATTTTGCAATGGCCGCTTTGGCCTTCGGACTGCTGAGCTTCTCTGCTTGTTCCAACGACGACGCGTTCACCGACGAGAGCACAAATACCGCCAAGGGCGAGCAGTGCGAGGTGGAACTGACATTCAACATCGGCATAAACAGCGGTGCCGAGAGCCGCGCCGGACGTCCTCTCTACAGCGCAGAGGCAAAGCAGAGGGTTAACGACATGCGCGTTTACGCCTTCAAACAGAACGGCAGCGACTACATCTACGTAAAAGAAGTGATGGCCGACAACGGCTTCGGCTTCAACAACTCTACCGACAACGACACGCAGACAACCCAGACTACGTACAAGGAGACTTTGGAAGCAGGCACATACAAGTTCCTCGCCGTAGGTCTTGAGCTGGGCGATGAGGACGCAACCAACTACAAGCCTCTCGCATTGACAGCAAGCACGACCAAACTCGCCGACGTTGTACTCGAGCTCAACGGCGAAGTTGACGCCGACGAGGCTTTCGCCGGAACGAGCAAAGACATCACGATAAGCGAAAACAAACCTACCGAGAACATCGAAATCCAGCTCAACCGCGTTGTTGCCGGCGTGCTGGCTTACGTGAAGAACGTGCCTTACGAGGTTGAGTACAACCACGGCATGGTACAAGTAACCAAGGTCGTAGTAAAGGCTATAAAGAAAGCGTCTACCGTAAAATGGGCCGACAACGCCACAACCGTTGACGATGTATGGGTTGCCGGCACTGAAGGCTCAACCGCTTACGACCTCGTTACCATCAGCATGGCTGGCATGAACAAGGCTGATGACGGCAACTTCTACTCTAACGATGGCTACACCTACAACAACGCTACGGTAGTGGTAGAGGAGAACTCTTTCGTAGGCGGCAAGTTCGTATTGCCTATCACTGCTCCTGCTTCTGACAAGTACACCCTCGTAGTAGAGCTTCGCGGTAATGTTGGAGAACTGAATACAGAAACTGCCCTGAAGACATACCCCGTGCTCAACGGTAGCGACCAGGACTACAGCCTTGACGCGAACTCGCTGTACAGCCTCGGAACAAAGGGCGTAAACGACGACACCGAAGGTGGTGACGGCCCCAGCGGCGACGAGGATGACGACGACCCGATCGACCTGAGCAAGGAGCAAATCATCAAGCTGACTGTAAACGCTGAATGGAAGGCCATCTACGACCTCGGTCTCGGCGACGACATCACAGGCCAGACTAACGACTAACAGATACAACTCAACACCCTGCCCGGCGGTTGCCGTGGGTAGCGCTACCCACG
>CAJMAO010000088.1 GCA_905211345.1 uncultured Prevotella sp. | reverse complement strand
GCCGCCAACGGCTCGCCAGCCACATCCGGCTTATCCGGCAAATCGGGCTTATTCATCCCATAACCCGCAATTTCTTAAAATCAGTTAAATAACAGGATAAATCCACGCAGGCTGTAACTTTAGCCCTGCTAAATCGTCATTCAATATAGAGAGCGATGAAAAATATCAGTTTTCGCAACGACGTGTTGCCGCTAAAAAACGTGCTCTACCGATTGGCATTGAGGATCACCCTCAACCGCGAGGAGGCCGAAGACATAGTGCAAGACACGCTTATGAAAGTATGGGACAGGCGCGACGACTGGCAAGACATCGACTCTATCGAGGCGTTCAGCCTCACGATATGCCGCAACCTGTCGCTCGACAGGATGAAACGGGCCGGCGCAAGCAACCGGCCGATAGGCGACGGCGAGGCCCTGACGGCCGACACGGGGGGAGACCCCTACGAACATGCGGCCGGAAAGGACAGGGTGGAGCAGGTGAAACGCATCGTTGACTTGCTGCCGGAGAAGCAGAAAAGCTGTATGCAGCTGCGCGACTTCGAGGGCAAAAGCTACAAGGAGATAGCCCAAGTGATGGGCATCACCGAGGAACAGGTGAAGGTCAACATCTTCAGAGCCCGCCAGGCCGTAAAACAAAAGTACAACGAAATCGACAGATATGGACTATAAATACATCGAACAGCTATTGGAACGTTACTGGAGCGGCGGCACCTCGCTCGAGGAGGAGCAGATACTCCGCTCGTTCTTCAGCCAAAAGGACGTGCCCGCAAGCCTCTCGGCTTACAAGGACTTGTTCTGCTACGAGCACTCCGAGGTAAAAAACGACGTTCTAGGCGACGACTTCGACGCACGCATGATGGCCCTTGTCGACGAGCCGCAGCCCGTCAAGGCGCGCACGATAAGCATCACACAGCGGTTCATGCCGCTGCTGAAGGCGGTAGCCGTGGTAGCATTGTTCATCACGCTGGGCAACATGGCGCAGACCGTTTTCACTGGCGGTACCAACGCCCCAGCCGGCATAACCACCGTACAGAAGCCGCAGGCCGGCCTGTCGGTAGCAATGGGCGACACGGCCAAGGCCGACTCGGTAAAAGCCGCTCCGGCCACGGCAAAGATATTGAAATAGAACATTTTCTAAGCTTTCTCTATAAAACAGTGTTTAATAAAACAACAACCCGAAGCTGTGAAGCTTCTATCCATTTAAATTTTTCATAACATACTAACGTGAAGAAAGAGAGCCGCAGTCAGTCGTGACCGCGGCTCTTGTTTTTTCAAGCGCCCCCTCCCTACCTACCCGAGGGGAGGAGTGTGATAAGTTTTGTAATTGTTTTATTTATGTATTAATTATTAAGTCATATCAAGCTCCCTCCCTTTGGGAGGGCGGGGTGGGTGTCCACGCCTTACCACTTCAGCCTGCCATACTTCTCCATGCACCACAACTGCCATGAGTTGAGCGTGTTCTGCCATACCACGTAGGCGCACGGCGCTATGGCCACAACGGGGTTAAGGTAGACCATAACGAGCCAGATGCCAACGCCGGTGTTCTTCTGCCCGAGGGCTTGCCCGCCGTCCACGCTGTCGCCGAAGCGTCGGCCGACAGCCTTGCCCGTGCCGAAAAGCAGCAGCGTGACCACGGCAGGGACGATGACTAACGCCGTCATTGAAAGCCACGAGATACCTGCGGTGAAGATGTTGTGCAGCGTCATGCCCATGACTATCGACAGGTTGACCGCCCAGAAGTAGAAACCGAGGTTCTTGCAGCCCTTTACCGCCTTGGCGGCGCGCGGCAGCCAGCGGCGCGTGGCCATTGCGCATACGAAGGGAAGGATGAGCACCACGGCCGTGCGTTGCAATATCGTGGCGAACGACGACATGAAAGTAACGTCGGCATGTTTCTCAATCATCGGGAAAAGCAGCGGCACGAGCAAGGCCGTAACGGCGTTGTCGATGAGCGTGTAGACTGTCATCGAGGCTATGCTTCCGCCAAGTTTCTCGGTCACTACGGCTGCGGCCGAGGCCGTGGGGCATATCACGCAGGCGAAAGCCCCCTCAAAGGCGAGGCGCAGCGTAGGGTCGCCGGTCTCCTTGACGGCCACCACCAGCAGCACGGCCGCGGCCGTGCGTATCAGTTGCAGCCACGCGTGCCACGCCCGCAGGCGCAGGTCGTGCAGGCGTATCTTGCAGAACGTGACGTAGAGAGTCATGAAAATGAGCACCGGCAGCAGCTCGATGAACCACGGCCCGGCGGCCTCGCCCAGCGGCACGAGCGCCGGTATTCCGGTGAACAGCAGGTAAACCGCCGCGCCGAACACCATTGCGCAGGGCAGAGTCCATTCCTTTACGAACCTTATTATTCCCATCGTAAACGTTTTTTAAAACCCTGCAAAAGTAGTCATAATATTCCAATCAGCCCCCGTGGGACGGCTTATAATTACAGTTTTTTGCGCCGGTTACGTAACGCATTGAGGCTCAACGCATTGCGAAAGGCCGCCTTTCATCGTGCGAAAGACCGTTTATTATAAGCCGAAAGGCCGTGTTTCGCATTGCGAAACGCGGCCTTTCATATTCCAGCTACGGACAGCAGCCCGTCATTTCATAACCTTCTTACTTGTGCGCGAGCCGTCGCTCATTATGCAAGTACGTATGTATATGCCCTTGCCGGGCCGTGTTACGGCGCGTCCTGAGAGGTCGGTGTACGTAACCTTCACCACTTCGGCCCCGGCGCTTGCATGGCATATTCCCGTCGGGTCGCCTGCAGGCTCTACGGTGCCGGTCTTCGTCGCAACGTCATACACGTAACGGTCAGACGTGTTTGTAACGCCGTCAACGGTGTATTCGCTCTCCACGGCGATAGTCTTGAACTCGCGGTAGAGCACGATTGTGCGCTCGTCGGGGTTGTCCCAGCCTTGGCTTATGTCAGAGCCGAGGCCGTCATAGTCGAGGTAACTGTAAGGAATGTCGGTCATGTCTTCGTCGATGTAATTGTATTCAGACGTGCTGAAGGTGAACGGCTCGCCGTCCATGTAGAACCTGTACACCAGTTTCTCTGTGTCGAGAGGCTTTCCCTCAGTGTCGCTCGACGGTATGTTGACCGTAAAGCGGAATGAGAATACAAAGTCTTTATAGTCGCTTATCTCGGGCGTGGCAGGCTTCGCGGGCAGGAACTCGCCGCCAGTGGCCGAAGGAATCAGCGCCGGAACCACCATGTGCGACAGCGGGTTGCGGTCGCCTATGGTCTCGGTAACGCAGCGGTCGGCCTTGAGCGTGCCCTTCTCCTCGTCGTAAGCGAAGGCTATGTCGGGCGTGGTCGCGTACACGCGCCCCATTACATCGCTCTCCCCCGTGTCGTAAGCGCCGTTGAAGAACACGGCGAAGTCGTTGGTTATTTCGGCGTCGTTGCTGTAGCGGCCTACGAACTGGCGCGAGGCGAAGCGTACCGAATCCTTCTCAACCTTGCCCTTTATCCAGCCGCCGGTCTGCGGCGCAAGCCCCTTCACGTATACATCGTCGCCGTCAAAGGCCACCTCGGCCGTGGTAGTGAGCGTGTTGCCGCCGGTCTCTGACGAGTACTGCAAGTCGTATTTCCGTATCTCTGCGCCTTCAGGAAGAGTGACTGTCGACTCTATGTCGAACGGCTCGAACTTATACGTATGGTTCTTCGCCAGCACGTAGCCCGTGGGGTCAACGTAAGCCGCTCCTTGCCCTTCGGGGCATGTTATCGTGCCGTCGTCGGCCACGTTGAACGTTATGTATTCCGCGTCGGATGGCACCATCTCGTCGTTCTCCCCGTCATACACGGCCGCGCGGAGGTAAAGGTCGGCCTCCTCCTGCCCTTGGTCGAGGGCCTCGTCTTGGTGGAACACGTGCTGCCCGGCGGCTATCTTGATAGTATTGCCGTCAATCTCGCCCTTAACGTAAGTGTCGAACACGTACTCCGGGCAGAGGTTCTTGAAGTAAACGTCCTTGCCGTTGGAGTCGAAGGCTACGTAGCAGAAGCGGCCGCTCCACGTGTAATGCTGCATGTGCACGCCCGACATGATGTCAGTATCGAGTATGTACAGCTTGTTTTCGGCCGTTTCGGGCAGTGCCGTTATGATGTCGTCGGCCGTGGCGCTTGCCTGCGCCTGCCTTGGCTGAAACGGTTGTCCTTGCGCTGACAGCACGGCCATGGCCGTCAGGATGAATGTGGCTAATCTTTTCATTTGTGCATTTTTTAAGGTTACTAAATATGGTTTCATTTCACTAATATCTTCCGTGAGCTGCGGCTTCCGTCGGCTCTCGTCTCCGTGCGTATGTACATTCCACGCCCAGGCGACTGCACTACGCGCCCCTGCATGTCGTAATACCTTACGGCTACGGCCTCTGGCCGCCGCCCGCCGTCAGCGTTGCTTATGCCGGTAGCGCCGCCCTCGATGCTCATCGGGCTGGCCACGGCCGTCTTGGTCACGCCGTCGTATGTGTATGAACACTCCGCGGCCACTTCCTTACAGTCGTCGTACAGCCAGATGTTGTACAGCCCGCACGCCTCGAACACAATGTCTACGTTGTCGGCAAAGCCCCATTTGAAGGTTTCGGTGTCCTTGTCAAGAAACCTGTAAGTGTCGGTCTTGAACGTGTAAGGCTTGCCGTCAACCAGCAGCCTCCACTCTATTCCGGCGGGGTCGATGTACATTCCGTCGGCGTCAACGGGGGCGATGTTGAACCTCAACACGATGAATCCGGAAGTCGCGCGGTAGTCTGAATAGTCCAGCATGACCGGAGCGGCCGGAGTGGCGGCGTGCGGCGTATAGGGCGTAAGCGACGGGCGGTCGTAGCGTTTTACAAGAATCTTATCGCCGAGCATCTCCAAAGCCGCGCCGTCAGATGTCATCGCTCCTGTCTGCCCGTCACGGGTGAACACAAGGCTTTCGGCCAGTTCGTAGCCGCCGAATACCGAATAGTCGGCGCGCCCGGGATAAAAGAAGTCAAGAAGCTGCCCTTCGGCCAGCCCTTGGTACTGCCTTTGGCCGAACGACACGGTGTTACCCTCCACCGTACCTTTTATCCATGACTGCGGCGCATACCTCTCGGCAACGCCCTGCACGTACATTTCCTTGCCGTCTTCGCTGTTCCTCACGTTGACAAGGCGGTATATCTCGTTGCCCATGTCGTCCTCGTAGTTCAGGCAATAAGGCGTGTCCGTAGCGTCGGCTGGCGGCACGACGGTCTCTTTCTCGAGGTCGAACGGCCTGAACAGGCAGTCGTAATTCCTGCCGATAATGCCTCCGTACTGGTCTACCGCGGCAAATCCCTCGCCCTCACGGGTGCGCAGGCATCCGTCCTCGCATATATCGAGCCTGATGTATTCGTCGCCGGTGGTGAAGGCCATGCCGTCTTCTATAACTATAGGTTGCAGGTAAAGGTCAAGCTCTTGGAAGTTGTCTATCTGGTCTTGGTGGTGTATGTGCTGTCCGCTTTTTATGTAAACGGCGTCGTCCTTGACGTCGCCGTAGACCCATGTGCCGAAGCCGAAGGCCGTCACTATGTCCTTAAACCATATCCGCGAGCCGTCTGCCGTCACCACAGCGTCGGTCTTTATGCCGCTGTAGTCGTAGGAGCTGTTCATGTAAACTTGGCAGGTGGACAGGTCGTATGTCTTCACCGTGCCCTCAGGTTGGTCTTTTACAATGTCAGTCTGGGCCGCCGATTGCATACAACAACAGGCCGCCAATAGCAGTAAAATAAAGTTTCTCATTTGTGGATTATATCTAAATTGTGTTAATCCAAAAAACAGGTTGTGTGTCATTTTGACACTTCGGGGGGGGGTATTTTTCATACAAAAAGAAACTGATTTGCTTGCAAAAACAGCAAATATTCAAATCGACATGCTTATAATTTGTATAAATTTTGTTAATTGCAGGATTTTAAATATCCATAAAGCGGATGCCTGCCGCTTTATGAAACATGGCCTTTCGCAAGCCGGAAGGCCGTATATTATAAGCCGGAAG
>CAJMAO010000087.1 GCA_905211345.1 uncultured Prevotella sp. | reverse complement strand
CGTGCCCATGATGAACATCATCAACGGCGGCGCCCACTCTGACGCGCCTATCGCGTTCCAAGAGTTCATGATCCGTCCCGTAGGCGCTCCCAACGAGAAGGAAGCCATACGCATGGGCGCAGAGGTGTTCCACGCTCTTGCCAAGCTGCTTAAGAAGCGCGGACTCTCTACCGCAGTAGGCGACGAGGGCGGTTTCGCTCCCGCTCTTGACGGCATCGAGGACGCTCTCGAGAGCATCTGCCAGGCCATCAAGGACGCAGGTTACGAGCCGGGCAAGGACGTTAAGATTGCAATGGACTGCGCGGCCAGCGAGTTCGCAGTGCAGGAGAACGGCGAGTGGTACTACGACTACCGCCAGCTGAAGGACGGAAAGAAGAAGGATCCTAACGGCAAGAAGCTCAGCGCAGAGGAGCAAATCAAGTACCTCGAGGAGCTGATCACGAAATATCCTATCGACTCAATCGAGGACGGACTCGACGAGAACGACTGGGACAACTGGGTTAAGCTGACCGCCGCCATCGGCGACCGCTGCCAGCTCGTAGGCGACGACCTGTTCGTTACCAACGTGAAGTTCCTCGAGAAGGGTATCAAGATGGGCGCAGCCAACTCTATCCTCATCAAGGTTAACCAGATCGGCTCACTCACCGAAACGCTCGACGCTATCGAGATGGCTCACCGCCACGGCTACACTACGGTTACATCTCACCGCTCAGGCGAGACTGAGGACACCACTATCGCCGACATCGCGGTAGCTACCAACTCCGGTCAGATCAAGACCGGCTCAATGAGCCGCACCGACCGTATGGCCAAGTACAACCAGCTCATCCGCATCGAGGAGGAACTCGGCGAGGCCGCACGTTACGGATACGCAAAGCTGAGATAATAAATGAGTACACTCTAAAGTAACAAGTACATTTTTTTCATAGTTTTTTTTAATTGAGAGGATGCGCTGTGACAGCGCATCCTTTTTTGTCCCATGCCGCCGTAACGGCGGCATTTTGCCATTTTGTAAATAAAAAAGGAAAAAACAGCTCATTATGCATTGCCGTTTAAAAATAAATCGCTATATTTGCCAACGGTGACCATTTGTTGCGCTCAATGGGAAAAGCGGCGACATTGAGCGCGGCCGGGCGATACGGCACCGACGGCACTGCGTCATGTAGCCCATTGTCAGCCGCCGCTTATCTTAAATCAATACACAGCCCTATGAGAAAAAATCTTTTACGTGCAATGGCCTTAGTGTCAGTTGCTTACGGATTTTTCGGGGGGGGGTAAAATTTGTGCCCAGAGCGGCCAGCCACACTCCCTGAAGGCCGATGTGACGTTCCAAGACGTTACGTTGAGTTGGAAAGCGCCGACAGACGACATCACTTTGCAGTGGCATGATGATGAGGATTACAACGGACTTGACGGCGTATTGAAAGACCCGCAAGGAGCGGTTGAGTTTTATGCGGCAAGCAAGTTTACGGCAGACGAGCTTGCCCCTTATGCAGGACAGACGATAGATGCCGTGCGGTATTGGGAATACCGCGAAATATTCAAGGCTTCAGTAGTTATTTTCGAGGACGGAAAGGCCGTTTACGAGCAGCCCGCCGACCTCTCGGGATTTGAGAAGAACTCGTGGCGCAACGTGAAGTTCGACGAGCCTTACACAATCCCCGAGGGCAAGGAACTCATGATAGCTGTCAGGTATTCGTGCGGAAGGAATATGGAATTCGTGGCCATCTGTGACCGCGCCGCCACCAAAGGCAAGGGCAACCTCTACTCTTACGACGGCAAGACGTGGAACATCGACGCTCCCGGCGACTTCCTCATAACCGCCCTGTTGCACAACGAGGCGACGGAAACGCCCACGGGTTACAACGTTTACCGTGACGACGCGAAGGTCAATGCGGAGCTTATTGCCGATGCCACAAGCTACACATTGGCGGGCGAAGCGGAAGGCGTGCATAAGTATAAGGTGGGCGCAGTCTACGCTTCAAACGAGCAGATGTCGGCCGAAATCGAAGTCAATTCGTTGTCGGCGTACAACTACCTGCCTTCCGTATCTGGCGTTTCAGGCACCGTTGACCACCTTACCGGCACGCTCCAATGGGGCGCTCCGTTGCAGAGAGGCGACGAAATGACGTGGAGCAACAAGACGCTGGGGCAGTCGATAGGCGGCACTTCGTCTACAAATCCGCAGGTGTGGATCATCCAGCAGTTTGCTCCGACCGACCTCGCGGCCTTCCCCAACCACCAGATAACGGCCATAAACTCTTACATTAAGAACGACGGAACAATCACGACGGTTACGGCTTTCGTTATGAAGAACGGTGTGATAGACTACTTCGAGCAGGTAAGCGAAGACGCTGTGGCGGCAATCACGCCCGACGCTTGGAACAAGTTTGCGCTGGCCGAGCCGTATAAGATGGAGCTTGGCAACGAATACGCTTTCGGCCTTTACTACAAGCACACGAAGGGCGGACACCCCGTTGGCGTTGACAACGGCGTGACCGTAGATGGCAAAGGCAACACATTCTCAACCTCAGGGCCGTCGTCGAGCGGTTTCGGAAACACCAAACCTTACTGGAAAACGCTGTCAAGCGGCGACATACCGGGCAACTTCATGCTTACGGCCGATGTCGAGGCGCTCAGCCCCGAGGCTGCCGAGCCTATGACGGTGACCGGCTATGATGTTTACCGTGACGGCGAGATAATAGCCGCCGACGTGCAGGAAACCACGTATAAAGACGAAGTGCCAGACCTCGGCATGTACACTTACGCCATTGTGGCGAAGGGCGAGGGCGGCAAGGTTTCCGACAAGACTTCAACCATTCTTACATATACGCTGCCTTCAGAGTACACCGCTCCCGTGATAGTAGACTACGACCAGACGGGCCGTGACATATCTATGTCATGGAGCTCGAGCGCGTTCGAGATGAAGAAATACGGCACGGCAAGTTACGTCGCAGGCTTCAATGAGGAGATGCCGCTTATGTACGGCGCGAAGTTTACGGCCGAGGAACTGGCTGATTGTGCAGGTTACAAACTGTCGCAAATTACGTTCGGCATCGGCGACGAGCTTGACGCGTTCAGCCTGAAGGTGATAGCCGAGGGCGGCGAAGTGCTCTACGAGGAGCCGTTCGCCAAGGGCGACATTGAGCCGGGCTACCTTTACACGCTTACGTTCGACGAAGGCGACGTTGTTAAGATACCCGAAGGCAAGGACGTTTACCTTGTTTACGATGCCACGCTGCCGGCCGGCTCCAGTGCGATACTGCTCGACGCAGGTCCGGAAGTTGACGGCGGAGCGGTTGTAAACCTGGCTGGTGGTACAGGCACATGGCTCAAGATGAGTACCATTGCATCTGACTTGGCAGGCTTGAACATCGTCATCGGCGCGCTGGCCGTTGCCGACGGAGCAGCCCAAAGCCCGGCGAAAGCCCCGGCTGTACGCCTCAACGGCACCAAGCTGGACGGCCAAAGGGTGGAGAAACTCACTGTGACTGCTGTTAAAGACATCAACCTTGACGAGGTGGAGTTTGGCCTCGAACCGGCCGTTAAGCCCGCCAAGGCTCCGGCGAAGGCCGCCGAGAAGCCCGTGGCAAAGAGCTACCGCATATACAGCAACGGCGAAATGGTGACTGAGACCGAAGCCACGGAGTACGCGGAGACGCTTACCGAATACGGCGTGTTCGACTATTACATCACCACCGTTTACGAAAACGGCTGGGAGTCGCCCGCCAGCGAGGTGATGCGCTTCACCAACACCATTGCGCAACGCTCCGAAGCGCCTTACGACCTGCAAGGAACACCCGACGGAAAGAACCTCAACCTGACGTGGAAACCTGTATCCGACGCGCCCGTATTGACCTATAACACAGGCGAAGGCACGTTGAGAGGTATAGCCATGACCGGCAGCAGCGTTATCGAAAGCTACGTTGCGGCGAAGTTCCCGGCTGCGGAAATTGCCGATAAGGTAGGCCAAGAGGTATCGCATATCACTTTCGGACTGTATGAAAACGTTGCACTTACGTTGTCAGTTTATGTCATGTATGGCGAGAATATTGTTTACATGCAGGACGTAGACCCGTCAACTATCGTCGTAGACCCGTCAAGTCCAAACGCAATATTCACCACCGTGCGTCTTGACAAGCCGGTACCGGTTGTCGCAGGGCAAGACCTTTCAGTGGGTTATCTAATCACTTATAATTCAGGAGCCCATCCTTTATTAGGCTATGAAGGTGTAGAGGTTACGCCGTATTACAGCGACCTCATCTCGTCATCGGCCACTCCTGGTTATTGGAGGTCACTGAAAGAAGACTTAACATACGCTTGGAACTGGGCTATCTCGGCCACACTGAAGACCGCCGACCAGACGCTTGAGCCGATGAAGGCCAAGGCCGCCGCTGAGGATGGCGTGACATACACCGTTTACAGGGACGGCACGCCCGTGCAGACAGGCATTACAGCCACTGAGTTTGTAGTAGAGAACGCGGCCGAGGGTGTATACACCGTAACCGCTACGGTAGGCGGCGACGAGTCGGCAGAGTCTAACTCTGTTACCTACGGCACTCCTACGGGCATCGACGACGTTACTACGGCTGAGGCCGACACCCTCAAGCGAGGCCCCGTTTACACCGTTGACGGACGCATGGTAAGCCGCGACGGCGACCTAACCAAGCTGCCTAAGGGCGTTTACATCATGGGCGGAAAGAAGTTTGTTGTCAAGTAACACGCAACATACTGACATCCAATAACTTACGAAAGGCCGTCTTTTGCTGTGCAAAAGGCGGCCTTTTAGCGTGCGTTTTGCGGCCTTTCGCAACGCCGTTTGCCGCCAATCGCAATCCGTTTGCGCCAAAGGTGTGCACCCTGTCGTGTAGAGACGCGATTCATCGCGTCTCCTAATTTTGCATGGCAGCAGCGCACAGCATAGGGGAGACGCGATGAATCGCGTCTCTACAGGAGGGGTGCGTCATGGTGGAAAGTGTGTTGAAAAACTCGTTTCACTCGCTTTTATTTCGTATTCCACTCGGTTTGGATTATCTTTGCATACATGTTACAAGCGTTTCATCCGTTGGATACCGACATTCCGAAGCCGTTGAAATTCAACGACCCCTTCTGCTACGAGCCCCACCCGTTATGCCTCTTGGCGGCGCGCGGGGTGCAGCGTTATATTGCCGGTGATGCCGGTGTGCGCGCCGATGCCGACCGCGGCAAGATGTTCGGGGTGCTCGTTGTCGAGACTGCCGACGGCCTTTTGGGCTACACTGCGGCTTATTCGGGCTTGCTCTGCGGCAGCAACGACCACGGTTTTTTTGTGCCGCCGGTGTTTGACGCCACGCCGCCTGACGGTTATTTCAAGACCCATGAGGCCGGGATTACGGCCATAAACAGGCGCATCGACGACCTGACACATTCTGTCGGATACCGTGTTGCGACGCGCAAACTGGCTGAAATGCAGGAAACACACAAGGCCATGCTGGACGATTACCGCAGACAGATGGCACAGGCGAAACTGAAACGCGAGGCCAGACGGCAACGCCGTGAAGGGCTTACGCCTGAAGACGAGGCGCAGATGGTACGCGAAAGCCAGTTCATGAAGGCCGAATATAAACGTATGAAAAGGCGGTTTGAGGCCGAGGAGGCTCCTGCCAAGGGCGTTGTCGACGCCTTGCACGGTAGGATTTTAACGCTGAAGACGCGCCGCAGGCAGATGTCAGACGAGCTGCAGCAGTGGCTTTTCTCGCAATACTCGATGCTAAACGCCCGCGGCGAGGCGCGTTCGCTGTGCTCCATTTTCGCCGGTACGCCGCAGGGCGTGCCGCCTTCGGGGGCTGGCGACTGCTGCGCGCCGAAGCTGCTGCAGCACGCTTACCTTAACGGGTTGAGGCCGGTTAGCATGGCGGAGTTCTGGTGGGGAGCGTCGCCTGTGGGCGAGGTGCGCCACCACCTGCGCTTCTATCCGGCCTGCCGGGGCAAGTGCCTGCCCATACTGGGCCACATGCTGCAAGGCTTGGAGGTGGAGCGGGGCAGTCTTGACGGGGCCGTCACCGAGCCGCTGGAGATTGTCTACGAAGACGAGCGGCTGG
>CAJMAO010000086.1 GCA_905211345.1 uncultured Prevotella sp. | reverse complement strand
CTGTCGGCCGCCACGGCGACCGCCGCCATAGCGCGCACAAAGGACTTGAAGACGTGGCAACGACTGCCCGACTTGAAGACAAAGAGCCAGCAGCGCAACGTGGTTCTCCATCCCGAGTTCGTCAACGGCAAGTATGCGCTTTACACAAGGCCGCAGGACGGCTTCATCGACACGGGCAGCGGAGGCGGCATAGGCTGGGCTTTGGTGGACGACATAACCAACGCCGAGATAACCGAAGAAAAGATAATCGACGCGCGCAGATACCATACCATAAAGGAAGTGAAGAACGGCGAAGGGCCCGCTCCTATCAAGACACCGCACGGATGGCTGCATCTGGCCCACGGAGTACGCGGCTGCGCGGCCGGGTTGCGCTACGTATTATATATGTATATGACCGCACTCGACGATCCGACGCGCGTTATCGCCCGTCCGGGCGGCCACTTCATGGCTCCCGAAGGTGTCGAGAGGGTGGGCGACGTGTCTAACGTCCTGTTCTCAAATGGCTGGATTGCCGATGACGACGGCACCGTGTACATCTATTACGCTTCGTCAGACACGCGTATGCACGTGGCCGTATCGACCATAGACAGGCTGGTTGACTACTGCATGAACACGCCCGAAGACGGGCTGACTACAACCACTTCGGTTGAAACTCTCAAGAAACTGATAGACAAAAACATGAAATTAATGAAAAATTTATAATGAAAAATGAATAATAAGTCTGCCCCATTGTACGCAGAACAAGCGATTTTTCATTTTTCATTAATCATTATTCATTTAGCTTATGATTAGGCTTAGGGAAAAGATTGGTTATGGCTTCGGCGACATGGCATCGTCAATGTTTTGGAAACTGTTTGGAGCCTACCTTATGATATTTTACACCGACGTGTTCGGTTTGCCTGCCGCCATGGTGGGTACGATGTTCCTTGTGACACGTATTTGGGACTCGGTGTTCGACCCGATAGTGGGCGTTATAGCCGACAGAACCAGCAGCCGTTGGGGCAAGTTCCGCCCGTATATCCTCGTGCTGGCCGTTCCGTTCGGCATGATAGGCGCCCTTACGTTCTACACTCCGCCGTTCGGCGCGACGGGCAAGCTCGTCTACGCATACGTTACTTACTCGCTGATGATGATGGTTTACTCGGGTATCAACGTCCCTTACGCATCGTTACTTGGCGTGATGAGTCCTAATCCTAACGAGCGTAACACGCTTTCCACGTTCCGAATGATGTTCGCCTATATCGGCAGTTTCATTGCCCTGCTGCTATTTATGCCTATGGCCAATGCCTTCAGCGGTCACAGTAAGGCGGTGGAAGACCAGCAGACAGGATGGTTCTTGGCCGCAGCCGTTATCGCAACGTTGTGCGTCATCCTGTTTCTCGGCTGTTTTTCGTGGACGAAAGAGCGTGTCAAGCCGATCAACCGGCAGAAAACGTCGCTAAAGACAGACATTCGTGACCTGTTGCACAACCATCCGTGGTGGATTCTTTTCATTGCCGGGGTGGGCGCGTTAGTGTTCAACTCGATACGCGACGGCGCCGCCGTGTACTACTTTAAGTATTACATCGTCGAGGATAACTTCCATACGGTGTCGCTTTTCGGCGTGTCGTTCGTGCTGAGCGGCCTGTTCTTGGCCCTCGGCCAAATGGCTAACATTGTGGGAGTGGTGCTCGCCGCGCCGGTAAGCAACAAACTCGGAAAGAAACGCACGTTTGCCCTTTCAATGCTGATGACCGCCGTGCTAAGTGTGATTTTTTACTGGTTCGACAAGGATGACTTAGTTCTCATCTTCGTGTTCCAGTGCGTAATAAGCATGTTCGCGGGCAGCATATTCCCCCTGTTGTGGTCGATGTACGCCGACTGCGCCGACTATTCCGAGTTGAACACGGGCAACCGCGCCACCGGCTTGATATTCTCGGCTTCGTCGATGAGCCAGAAATTCGGCTGGGCAATAGGCACTGCGCTTACCGGTTGGTTGCTTTCCTATTTCGGTTTCCACGCCAACGCCGCCCAGACTCCTGAGACAATCAACGGCATAAAGATGTTCCTGAGCTGGTTGCCGGCCGGTGCTTCGGTTTTATCGGTTGTCTTCATACTCTGTTATCCGCTGGGAGAACAGAAGGTTGCGAAAATCATCGAGCAATTGAACATTAAGCGCAAACAAGCAAATGAACAATAAGATAAGCACGCTCCGCAACGAGGTGGAGCATGAGTTGACGGCTGGCATCCTGCCGTTTTGGATTGACAAAATGACCGACAACGTGCATGGCGGCTTCTACGGACGCATGGACGGTGACGATGTCTTGCATGCCGAAGCTCCAAAAGGGGCAATTCTTAACGGCCGCATACTGTGGACTTTCTCTGCCGCTTACCGTGTATTGCGCAAGCCCGAGTATCTAGAAACGGCCACGCGGGCCAAGCGTTACCTCATAGATAAGTTTTATGACAAGGATTTCGGGGGCGTATATTGGTCGCTTACGGCCGACGGCGAGCCTCTTGACACGAAAAAACAGATTTACGCTTTAGGCTTTGCCATATACGGACTGAGCGAATACGCCAGCGCCACAGGCGATAAAGAAGCTCTCGACTATGCCGTAAAACTGTTTGAAACGATTGAGAAATACAGCTTTGACAACGAAAAGGGAGGTTACGTGGAGGCGTTCATGCGCGACTGGAGTCATATTGATGACATGCGCCTAAGCGACAAGGACGAGAACACGAGCAAGACGATGAACACCCACTTGCACATACTCGAGCCTTACGCCAACCTTTACCGGGTGTGGAAAGACGCACGGCTGGAGCGGCAGTTGAGGAACATGATCGGGCTGTTCACCGGCAAAATACTCAACAAGAAGACGTGTCATCTAAACCTTTTCTTCGATAACGACTGGCATACCGACGGCGACATAATATCATACGGGCACGACATCGAGGCGTCATGGCTTATTCACGAGGCCGCGCTTGTGCTCGGCGACGATGCCCTGCTGAAGCGGATTGAGCCTGTGATTGTGAGCATTGCCCGTGCGGCCGACGAGGGACTGAATCCTGACGGTAGCATGATTTACGAGAGGTTCATGGCGAAAGGCGGCACCGACCGTGAACTTCACTGGTGGGTGCAGGCCGAGAATGTTGTGGGACATGTGAACCTTTACCAGTATTTCGGCGACGAGGCGGCTCTCGAAACCGCCGTGGAATGTTGGCGGTTCATAAAGGATAAAATCATCGACCATGAACATGGCGAGTGGCACTGGAGCCTTATGGCCGACGGCGCGGTGAACCGGCGCGACGACAAGGCCGGTTTCTGGAAGTGCCCTTACCATAACGGAAGAATGTGCTTGGAGGTAATCGAGCGGTTCGCCTGTTGTTAACGGTACTACTTTTGTTGTCTTGATATAACGGTAAAAGACTATGCTTAGTGTTAAATATGTTGTTTCTGCCGTGTTGGCTTGCGCTCCGTTCTTGTGCCGGGCGCAAGTACCGGACACGGCGTTTGTTCCTGCTGACGACCCGAACATCGTGTACATGGGGCGTACGAGCCAACGGATACCGGGATGTGTCAGGTTCACTTACCCCGGCGTTAGCATCTTTGCCGACTTTGAGGGCACGTCTCTTAAAATGAAAATGAAGCCCGGCAGCGGCGACTTCATGGTAGAGATTGACGGCGGTCTGCCTTTCCGCATACACTTCGGAGAGAACGATTCTGTAATGACTTTAGCCGAAGGGCTGTCCGACGGCACACATTCAGCCCGGCTGATGTACGCAATCGAGGGGCACGAGTTTCGTCCGGCGTTTTACGGTTTCTACCTTGACGGCGGCCGAAAGCTCGCCGCCGCGCCGCAGCTTCCGCGACGGAGAATAGAGTTCATAGGCAACTCCATAACATGCGGTTTCGGCATAGAGTCGGAAGACCGTGACGCTCCGTTCACTTACGGCACGGAAAACCATTATTACACATACGCCGCGCTGACGGCCCGCGCCCTGCAATCGCAACACTTGGTTGTGGCGCGTTCGGGCATAGGGGTTTACCGTAACTATGGCTCTCCTGTCTCGGGAAGCAAAGACTGTATGCCTGCGATGTATGAACAGACGCTCTTTCTAGATTCTACAGAATTGTGGAACCACTCAAGATATGTGCCCGACGTGGTTTGTGTCAACCTCGGGACTAATGACGTGAGTGAAGACAAGTATGACGAAAAGCTGCTTACCGATGCTTACCGCGGCTTTGCCGCCCATCTACGCGGCATTTACCCTAAAGCCAAAATCGTGATGCTTACGGGCTGTATGCTTAACGGCAGGCAGCTGGATGTCGTGAAAAAAGCGCTCGACACAGTTACTGCGGAGCGCAAGGCGGACGGCGACGACAACATTTACCGCTTCGACTTTACGCCCCAGACTGGTTCGCTGGGCTACGCCCCGGGCTGGCATCCCACGATGCGTCAGCACCGCAAGATGGCCGTGGAGCTGACAACTTATTTGAAAGAACTGATGAACTGGTAAAACATTGGATATGAAAAATATGTTGATCAAGGCTTCCGCTGCGGCGTGCCTGTGCCTTATCGCGGCGCAGACGGCAAGCGCGAAGATAACGCTGCCTGACATTTTCAGCGACAACATGGTGCTTCAGCAGCAAGCCGAAGCCCGCTTGTGGGGATGGAGTGAACCCAAAAAGGAAGTGTCGGTTACAACGTCGTGGAACGGCGAAACATACAAAACCACCAGTGACGGCAACGGGAAATGGACTCTGAGCGTGGCCACTCCCGCGGCGTCGTACGAGCAGCAGACCGTCACCGTGGCCGATAAAGACGGCTCTGTGACGCTTTCCAACGTGCTGATAGGCGAGGTGTGGTTCTGCTCCGGGCAGTCGAATATGGAAATGCCGCTTGCCGGTTTTGACAACTGCCCGATAGAAGGAGCCAACGAAGTGATAGCTACCGCCGCCGAATGGAAGGGCGTACGCATGGCTACGGTTGAGAAAAACGGACAGCTGGAGCCTGTCGACCGCTGTCAGGGCAAGTGGAAAACGTGCAGTCCCGAGACGGCTCCGCGTTTCAGCGCTACGGCGTTTTTCTTCGCCACAATGCTCAACCGTGTGCTCGGTGTGCCCGTAGGCATGATAAACTGCAGCTGGGGCGGCACTATGGTTGAGGGCTGGCTGCCGCGTGACACCGTGGCGAAATATCCCGACATCGACCTTAAGCGCGACATACGCAAGGAAGAACCTCACCCGTGGTGGCATTATCTCAGTCCCACGCTGATGTACAACGGCATGTTGCATCCCCTTGCGGGTTACACGATAAAGGGCTTCCTTTGGTATCAGGGCGAGTCGAACGTAGGCAAGCACGCCACTTACGCGCAGCGCTTGAAGACAATGGTCGACCTGTGGCGCAAGGAGTTCGGGCAGGGCTGTCTGCCTTTCTATTACGTGGAGATAGCCCCGTTCGGCACACGTGAGGGCAACGCCTCGGCATTCCTGCGCGAGGCGCAGTGGAGCGCGCTGAGGCTGATAGAGAACAGTGCGATGACATCCACCAACGACCTTGTAGAGCCATACGAGGCCCGCAATGTGCATCCTAAGGACAAACGGTCGGTAGGCAACCGCTTGGCTTACCTTGCCTTGGCGAATACTTACGGAGTGAAAGGCGTAGAGGCTGATTGTCCTGAATACGCGAAAATGGAGGTTAAGGGCGATGCCGTGCTGCTAAGTTTCACCCACGCCGACAACGGTTTCAGCCGTATCGACGGCTTTGAGGGCTTTGAGGTGGCCGGGGCCGACAGCGTGTTCCATGCCGCAAAGGCCATGACCGAGGGTAAAAACCAAATCAGGGTGACATGCCCTGAAGTGAGGCGGCCCGTAGCCGTGCGTTACGCATTCCATGATTACAGCCCCGGCAACGTAAAGAACCTGCGCGGGCTGCCGCTAGTGCCTTTCCGTACCGATGACTGGAGCAAGTGAACTACAGCCGTCCGTTCCGGGCAGCCGTGCTGAAAACAATGCGGCCGTGCCTCCGCTTGAAATAGGGATTATTATAGTTTGATGAATGTTTATGGAATGTTAGTATCGCGGAAGGCCGTCTTTTGCCTTCCAAAAGGCCACCTTTTGCGCGCTAAAAGACGGCCTTTTGCAAGGTGAAAAGCCACCTTTTGCCAACGCTTTGACAGTCAATGACTTACAAACGGATAAGGCTCTAGTTTAACAAGGCGTTGTAAAGTGGCATATTAATTGCATATATCTTTTT
>CAJMAO010000085.1 GCA_905211345.1 uncultured Prevotella sp. | reverse complement strand
ACGTGCTCGGCAGCGCGAAGGGATGGGCCGGAGCGTTCCTCTTCAACCCGAAGGCGAAGGAGGCGTTGGACAAGTTCTACGCCCGTGAAGACACCCTCTCGCTCGGCATCTGCAACGGTTGCCAGCTCATGGTTGAGCTTAACCTCATCAACCCGGAACACGGTAAGCGCGCCAAGATGCTGCACAACGACTCGAGGAAGTTCGAGAGTGCGTTCCTCGGTCTTGACATTCCGCAGAACGAAAGCGTGATGTTCGGCTCACTGTCGGGCAGCAGCCTCGGCATCTGGGTTGCCCATGGAGAGGGCAAGTTCTACCTACCCGAGGGCGAGGACAAGTACAACGTCGTAGCGAAATACCACTACTCGGAGTACCCCGGCAACCCGAACGGTTCCGACTATGCCGTGGCCGGTATCTGCTCTAAGGACGGACGCCATCTAGCAATGATGCCCCATTTGGAGCGCGCAATCTTCCCATGGCAGAACGCTTGGTACCCGGCCGACCGCCTGAAAGACGACGTTACGCCGTGGATAGAAGCGTTTGTCAACGCGAGAAAGTGGATTGAGGAGCATAAATAATGTATATCGAGGAGGGAAGGAGTAAGGAGTAAAGGAGTAAGGAGAATTGTATTGCTGGTTTGGCAACGTCTGTTTTGCGTATCCTTCAAAGCATTTCTACTTACTCCTTCCCTCCTTACTCCTTCCCTCCTAAATTAGAAAATACAATGTCCAACTTCTACATCGACAGTTTTAAGACGTTTTTCAAGATAGGGTTGTTCACCTTCGGCGGTGGCTACGCCATGATACCACTCATCGAACAGGAAGTGGTCGACAAGCATAAGTGGCTCAACAAGGAGGAGTTCATCGACATGATAGCCGTAGCCCAAAGCTGTCCGGGTGTAATGGCGATAAACGTAAGCGCATTCATAGGCTACCGCCTGCGCAAGCTGAAAGGAGCGTTGTGCATGTCGTTTGGCACAGCCCTGCCGTCGTTTCTCATCATCTTGGCCATCGCCATGTTCTTCCACCAGTTCGAGGACAACAAGATTGTGGCGGCAATATTCCGCGGAATACGCCCAGCCGTGGTGGCACTGATAGCCGTGCCGACGTTCAACATGGCCAAGAGCGCAAAGATAACCCTTACCAACTGCTGGATACCCATTGCTTGCGCACTGGCCATCTGGATGCTCGGAGTTTCTCCGATTTACGTCATACTGATAGCCGGCATCGGCGGATTCGTGTACGGAAAGTATATAAAACCGACTGAATAAAATGAAGGGCAGCCCCCTCCCAACCTCCCCGAGTGGAGGAGACAGAGTGCGGTGCTGCATAGAAACAATATTTATTAACAAGTAAAAGCAAACCAGCTCCTCCCCTCGGGGAGGTTGGGAGGGGGCTTATAATTATGATTTTCTTAGAACTTTTCATAACGTTTTTCCAAATCGGGCTGTTCGGTTTCGGCGGAGGCTACGGCATGTTGTCGCTCATACAGGGCGAGGTGGTGCACAACCACGCATGGCTAACCACGTCGGAGTTTACCGACATCGTGGCCATAAGCCAGATGACTCCCGGCCCGATAGGTATCAACTCAGCCACATACTGCGGCTATACGGCGGTGCATAACGCCGGTTTCGGATACGGCATGTCCATTCTAGGCAGCGTTACGGCCACGTTTGCGCTCGTACTGCCGTCGCTGATCCTGATGATACTTATAGCCAAAGTGCTGATGAAATACATGGAAACGCAGACGGTGCAGAGCGTGTTCTCAGGCTTGCGCCCGGCGGTTGTCGGCCTTTTGGCCGCCGCCACGCTGCTCCTTATGACCGAGGAGAACTTCTCGACGCCCGACGTAAACCCTTGGCAGTTCTGGATAAGCTGCTTCCTGTTCGTTGCATCGTTCGTCGGCACGAAGTTTTTTAAGGTCAACCCGATACGCATGATATGCTACGCAGGCGGCGCGGGACTGCTGCTGTTGTATTAGCAGACAAGCATACGAGTGACAAGCAGACAAGGAAATTAGCATAAAAAAGTGACAAGCATCAAGGCAAAATTCCTTGTCTGCTTGTCACTTGTCTGCTTGTCTCTATAAAATTACTGCCACGTTATAGGCACGTTCTTCAGCTGGATGAACGTCGAGAGGTCGTTGTCATACGAACGGCAGTCGTTGATGTCGACCATGTAGTCAACGTAAACAAGCACGAACGACTTTACCGTTGCGGGCACCTTGGCGATTTTTGCAAGCTCGAATTTCACCGGAACGCCTGCCGGCATGTTCTTATTGTCAGAGAAAGTGCTGCGTTCGTATTCGTTGCCGTCGGCGTCGTAAGCCTTAATGTTATATTTGCCCATTGTCACACCAGTGTAGTTCAAATCCTTTGACGTTGCCTTCAGGGTGATTGTCACCGTATTGCTGGCGGCGTTGCCGATGGCCTCGACGAACTCAACGTCGAAGTGCTTTGACGCCGGATTGCCAACGCTTACGCCCGACGCGCCCGTAATGAAGGTTGTCGCCGGGGAACTCGTGCTGGTCGTGCCGGTACTCTCGGTGGTCTGTTCGCCGGTAAGGGCTTCCTTTACAACTCCTTTGGCGGCCTCTTTCAGCTTCTTGAAGAACTGGGCGTCGGCCTGCTGCGGTATTGCGAAGAGGGCTATCGCCACTACGCAAAGTGTTCTAATCATCTTTTTCATAATCTCAATTTGGTTTTAGTTATACAATAATGTGCGTTGTCACTTGTTGTTTTCCCTGCGCTCGTCTATCTTCCTGTCGGCATTGTCACGCGATATGGAATCCACATGCAGGTGTCCGTCTTTGTCACGGAACATCATCTTCGGCTGTTCCACCTGCTGCCCCTTCGACATCAGGCTGTAAGCGTATATCCCGGCTATTACTATCACCGAGGCCGTAAGTATTTGCAGGAACAGCTCGAACAAGGCCACTATAAACAGGAACACAGCCAAACAGACGGCCACAACGCAGATTACTGAGAACGCCGTGAACGCCGCCCCCTGCCGCCAACCAGCCGTGCGCACGTTGCGCATGAGCGCCCAGCCTATGCCGCCAAGCACGAGCGCGAAGAACACGATGCTCACCACAACGTTCAGCGTTTCGTTGGAAACGCCGGCCACGCCCAGTATGATTGACAGGACGAGCGCCACGGGGAAGGTGAGGATTAGGCAGATGAACGTAGACTTGATGGCCAGTTTCTTGCCTATATGTTCTTCCACCGCGCCCTTGAAAAAGAACACTTGCAGTATCTGGAACGCTATGAACAGGGCGAAGGGTATGAGCCTTACGAGCTTCATAAAGAAGCCGTACTTGTCTGATGTGCACCACCACATGCTGTTACCGCCAAGCACGGCGTAGATGGCTATCTCCAAAACGGTGGCCGCAAGCATACATCCGGCCGAGACCATGAGCAGCGCGCGCGACTTGCCTTCGTTCTTCATATAGAACAGCGTGGACGCGAAAGCTGCGGCAACGATTATGAATACAAGCCAAAAAGGCAGCGTGGAAGACATCAGAAACTCTTTCATATCATTAAATTTATTAGATAACAGCATTAAGCAACACGCTTGCAGAGCAACCGTGACATCGGCAAAAGTAATCAAAACCGTGATTTTAACAATAACGGGAAACCGTGATTTTAACACAATAAAGCCGCCACCTGCAAAAGGGGACACAACCGCTTGGCAACCAACCACTTACGCATCGTCGTGCAAAAGGTGGCCTTTTAGCCCGCAAAAGGCCGTCAATTACAAGCCAAAAGGTGGCCTTTTACACGGTGAAAGGCCACCTTTCGGAAAACAAGCGGTAAAAAGGGATTATTATGACAGTATTCAACAGGCTTTCATTGCGTCGACCTTCGCCTTCAAGTAACTCTTGAAGCCATCGCCGCCCAGCACCCGGATGTCATCGTAAAGACCGAGCACGAAGCGGCCGATGCCGGCATAGCTGCACACGTCGAGGCGCAACAGGTGGCGGCCGTCGTCGCAATCCGACAGGTAAGGCTTGGCCTGCGGGTATTCCTCTTTCATTATATTGTACGACAACTGGCCGAGCGTAAGCTCTACAGGCATAAGTTCCTCGCCGCTGAACATGAACACGTCGGTGAACATCTGGCGGTGCTTGCGCTCGAAGTCCCACTCTGAATCGAGAATGACAACTTCCTGCATACGGCTCACCTTGAACGTCTTGTTCATGCCGCTGGACGGTTCGTAGCAACGCACTTCGTTATTGTTGTTCATCAGCAGGAACGGTTCGACGAAGCGGTCGCGCACGGTATGGCTGTGAGGCGAGGCGTAACCCTTGAGCACCACCTGCCGCTTCAGCTTTATGGCATCGTATATCACGCCTATGTTATGCACGGCGTGCTCGCGCAGGGCCTCGTCGGCCAGTATGTCAAAGTCGTAAAACCGCTCGAGCTTACGCTTCAGGTTGGCTATCAGGGCGTTGCCGTGCTCGGCCTTGTCGAGCATACGGCGCAGCAGCACGGCCTCCTCCTCGGTGAAGGATATGCGGCTTACCAAATGGTTGAAAAACGGCGAATCGCGGCTTACACGGTAGTAGGCCCCGCGCTTGTAGACCTTAAAGCCGCAGTCGCGCAGGAATTCAATGTAATAATAAAAGTTGCGGCGCGATATTCCAACATGTCCGCAAAGTTCCTCAATGGTGTAATCATGGTTCTCGGTAAGCAGCAGTATCAGGCGCAGCTCACGCTCAAGTTTATCGTGTCGCACTTCTATCAATTAAGAGTTAAAAGTTAAGAATTAAGAAAAAACACACTCAGTGAATTAAGAATTAAGAGTTAAGAATTAAGAACAATACCACATGTGCAAGGTGCAAAGCATTCTTTCTTAATTCTTAACTCTTAATCCTTAATTCACAAAAGCCTGAAACTTTTGCGATGATAAGGTGTCACTCCGTACTTCGCTATCGCCTCACGGTGGGCCTTCGTGGGGTAACCTTTGTTCACGTCCCATGCGTACTGCGGACATTCCTCAGCCAACCGGTCCATATAATCGTCGCGGTAAGTCTTGGCAAGGATGCTCGCCGCTGCGATTGACAGATACTTGCCGTCACCCTTCACCACGGTGGTGTAAGGTATGAAACGGTAAGGCTTGAAACGGTTGCCGTCGACGATTATCGCCTCGGGGCGCACCGCTAATTGGTCGAGGGCGCGGTGCATGGCCAGTATGCTGGCGTTAAGAATGTTTATTTTATCTATCTCCTCCGGCGTAACCACGCCCACGGCCCATGCCAGCGCGTCGCGCTCTATCTCACGGCGAAGCTCGTAACGGCGATTGGCCGACAGTTGTTTGGAATCGTTAAGGGCGTCGTTCACATAATCCTCGGGCAGTATCACTGCCGCCGCATACACGCTGCCGGCAAGGCATCCGCGCCCCGCCTCGTCGCAACCGGCCTCGACAAAACCCTTGTAAAAATGGCTTTTCAGCATATCTTTATCACTTTTTAACTAAAAACGCATCGTCTTTGAACTTATTGTGCACAAATGCGCATTTATTTTGCAGTCAGAAACGAAAACATAAAGTACAAGGATATGGAAAAACAATTAATACTCGTCTCCGAGCATGGAATAACGAAACGGACTATGGAAGTTATTAAGAAAATAAGCAACAAACTCTCAATCCCTGCACAAATGCTGCACAAATATTATTCATACGTGCTGCAACGAGAGGTTAGTAAGACGCAGGCCAAGGCCATAACCGAAGCGCAACTGGCATTTTTTGCCGTCATCCTGCCGGCCGATTACCCTCTGACGCTCAGGATTCTGGCGTGCGTATGGTTCGTGGTGGCGGTGAAAAAATTAAGCACCCACCCCACCCCTCCCCAAGGGAGGGAGCTAGATTAGCCTCATATATTAAACAAAATACAGGAAAAAGATGTGTAAAACATGTCACTTCACACCTTTTTTTCCTGTATTTTCAGCCAAAACATATTCAGCCCCTCCCTTCGGGAGGGCGGGGGTGGGTATTAGAACATCTTGCTGACTCTCTTTATCCCGTCAACAAGAATGTCTATTTCTTCCTTCGTATTATAAAAAGCGAACGAGGCGCGCACTGTACCTTGTATGCCGAGACGTATCATAAGGGGCTGGGCGCAGTGGTGGCCCGTGCGCACGGCTATGCCGAGGCGATCGAGCAGTGTGCCCATGTCAAGGTGGTGGATGTCGCCGACGAGGAACGACACTACGGCGTCCTTACGCGCCGACGTTCCGAAGATGCGTATCCCGTCGACCTCGGCGAGCCTCCGCATGGCATACTCCGTCAGCTCATGCTCGTGCCTTTGGATATTGTCCATGCCGAGAGCCGTAATGTAGTCGATGGCCTTTGCCAGGCCGTTGGTGGCTACATAGTCGGGCGTTCCGGCCTCGAACTTGAACGGAAGGCGCTCGAACACCGTCCGTTCGAAGCTCACGCTCTCTATCATCTCTCCCCCGCCCTGGTACGGC
>CAJMAO010000084.1 GCA_905211345.1 uncultured Prevotella sp. | reverse complement strand
AATATTCCATTCCCACAACTTTTCCATTGATTTTCTTATACCGAACTCACGTTAACCTAAGCTGAGCATCCAGTTGCGGTTCTTTACGGAGTAATTATAATTTTCGGCTTCTTTGCCGTTCCATGTGTTGATGAGACCGTGCTCGTATGTGAAGCCGAGGTAATAGTGGTCGGCGAATAGCAGACCGGCTCCCATCGACAGGCCGAAGTCAAAGCGTTTCATTGCAAGCCCGTCTTCAATGTCGCCGAAATAGTCGATGTCGTCTTTGTCACGGTCGCTTCCGTCATCGTATTCGTATTCATATTTTCCGCCCACGCCGAAGGCGATGTACGGACCGAAGTTCACTTGTAGCTGAACGAAGTCGCTCAGGTCGTGACGGTAAGAAGCAAGGATTGGAATTTCGAGATAAAGCGGACTAGTCTTTGTCTCGTAATAGTCGCGGTCGTCGTCGCTCAGATAGTATTTGCCTGCTGCGCCTTTGCTTGAGAGGTAAAGGCCGGGCTGGATGTAGAAATTGCGGGCAAGAGGGATGTCTACTATCGCTCCGATGTGGAATGTCGTGCGGTTGTTAAAGTCGCGAACGTTATTATAGGCCGGTGAGCCTAAGCTACTGCCATAGTTTCCTCCTACGTTGGCATAGCGTGACTTTACTTCCGCATTGGCGAAGTTAAGGCCTACGCGGAGGCCGAATCTTACGCGTTGGTCATTTTTACCCCCCCCTATTTGCCGGGCTTTGGGCCGTGGCCGTGAGCACTCCTAATGCGCATACGGCCGTAATCAGTAACTTTTTCATAATTTTGTTTTGTTTAATTAATAAAAAGTGGGCTGTCCGCCCGTTATTGTTAGTATTGTTGCAAAATTAGCAAAAAAAATCAAAAAGTGCAATATTTTGTGTGTAAAAAATGTTTCATTGCAGATGTTATGCGGGCTGTGTATGTTACAGTTTGTAACCGCTTGATAATCAGGCATGTTATAAAAGGCCGCCTTTTATACTGCAAAAAGCCGTAAATCACGCGCTAAAAGGCGGTCTTTTGTAGTGTGATTTGCCGCCTTCTGCCGTAGCGTGTGTTATGTCATGTGTAAACAATGTTAAATAGTCAGCTGATTAGTGCAGCTTATCCATGATTTTTGTAGCTTTGCATTGTTTATTATTTTATTGTGTTTTAACCTGTTATGTGCAAAACATATAGTCATTTCCAACGGCGTATTGTGTGCAGCCTGACATCCTTTTTGCTTGCTTGTTTCTTGCTATTGCCTTCCGGCGCGGATGCTATGGCGCGTGTGAACGATGCCGTAAATGGTGTCGCCGGCGTTGAGCTTGACAGTGTCAAGGGACGTATCGTGCCGTTGAAACAACTCGATGTACGCCCTGAATTTCCCGGAGGGCGCGAGGCTTTGCTTGACTACGTTGAAGGATATTTTGCCAACGACAGCATCGGCGGCCGTCCGTCAGAGTATTTTACTGTTGCCGTGTGTTTTGTGGTAGAGCCTGACGGCAGGATAACCGGCGCACGTGTTAAGGACACCGGTATGCCCGGCATTGACGGTGAAGTAGTCGCCATGCTTGAGCAGATGCCCCGCTGGACGCCCGGACGCAAGGACGGCCGTGCCGTCAGGACCGGTTACGGCGCGCGCTTGCGCGTGCCCGATTGGTCGAAACCCGTCATACGGCGTGACACTATGCATAGCGGTAAGGCTGCCGAAGCTGGCAAGGTGAGGGTGGATGCCGAGTTCCCCGGCGGCAAAGAGCTTTTTAAGAAGTATATGGATGCCAAAATCAACTACCCCGAACTGTCGAGCCACGTCAACCGTTCTGGTCAGGTCGTAGTGCGGTTTACGGTGGAAAAGGACGGGCGCGTAACCTCTCCGGAAATAATACGCCACGGAACGGCAGACATGGATGCCGAGATACTGCGTTTCATTGGTGCCATGCCGCGCTGGAACCCGGCGACGGTTGACGGCCGTGCCGTGCGCCAACGCTACACGCTGACGATAAACTTCAATGCCCACGAGACTGCTTTCACCAAGTATGATGCCGACGATAACGCCTCCGATGCGCAGCCTTGAGCCTCGCGGCGGCGGCCGTGCAAGTGCCAGTCGCCCGTCAATGCCGCTAAATAATAAATGTTTTTGCACATTATTTACGCTCGAATGGAAAATAATTTGTAACTTTGCAGCCCGAACAATCGTGCCCCGCCATGCCTCCGCCACAGCCGGAGACTAAAGACATGGGCACTGTTTGCTATTCCGTATAATAAGGAAATGTGCAGTATGGAGTCCTTGAAAATAGACCTGAACAGCCTTGACGAAGGCTTGACGACCTTCAGTTACGACCTTGGCGATGACTACTTCGAGGCCATGGACGGCTCGGAGACGCGGCGTGGCGACGTGCATGTTGACGTGTCGGTCAACCGCTCGGGCGGGCTGTTCCGGTTTGACTTCCATACGGAAGGCACAGTACATGTGCCGTGCGATGTCTGTCTTGACGATATGGAGCAGGACGTGAGCACGGACAGCAGCCTTACGGCAAGGCTTGGAGACAAATATTCAGAAGACGACGACCTTATAATAGTCGGGAAAGACGAAGGTCTGCTCGACGTTTCATGGTTTATTTACGAATCGGTGGCTCTCGCCATACCCATCAAGCATGTGCATGCACCTGGAAAATGCAATCCTGCAATGATAAAGGTTCTTGAAGAACACTCTGCCGCCCGAAGCGGCGAGGGGGACGGGGAAGGGCCGGCTGACTCGCGTTGGAGTGAATTGGAAAAATTAAGAATAATAATTAAAGATTAAAGAAAATGGCACATCCTAAAAGAAGACAGTCAAAAACACGTACACGTAAAAGAAGAACCCACGACAAGGCAGTAGCCCCCACATTGGCAGTATGCCCCAACTGCGGAGCTTTTCACGTTTACCATACGGTTTGCCCGACTTGCGGCTACTACCGTGGAAAGATAGCTATAGTCAAGGAAACGGCTGAATAATGGAGAAAATAAACGCTATAATAACCGGCATCGGCGGTTACGTTCCCGACTATGTGCTCAACAACGACGAGCTGTCGAGAATGGTTGACACCAACGATGAATGGATTATGACGCGTGTCGGCATACGTGAACGCCGCATTCTCACGGAGGAAGGTCTCGGTACTTCATACATGGCGCGCAAAGCCGCGAAGCAACTGTTGAAGAAGACCGGTGCCGACCCCGATACAATAGATGCCGTTATCGTGTCGACATCGACGGCAGACTATCCTTTCCCGTCGACAGCCTCAATAGTCATTGGCAAGCTGGGGCTTAAAAACGCCTTCGCCTTTGACTTTTGGGCGGCTTGCTGCGGTTTCCTGTATTCAATGGACGTGGCGGCTACGATGATACAAAGCGGACGCTACAAGAAGATTATCGTTATCGGTGCCGACAAGATGTCGTCGGTAGTTGATTATAAGGATCGTAGCACGTGCGCCCTTTTCGGCGACGGCGCAGCCGCAGTGCTAATGGAAGGAACTACCGAGGAAGGTGTCGGCGTGAAGGATTCTTATTTCCGTGCCGACGGTAAGGGCTTGCCCTTCCTGCATACAAAGGCCGGCGGTTCGGTATGTCCTGCGTCACACTTCACCGTAGACCACCGTCTGCATTACCTCTATCAGGAGGGTCGCACTGTGTTCCGCTACGCTGTGACGAGCATGAGTGACGATTGTGCTCTTATAGCCGAGCGTAACGGGCTGAATAAAGACAACATCCGTTTCATCGTGCCTCATCAGGCAAACATCCGTATTATCGAGGCTGTAGCAAAGCGTCTCGACCTGCCGATGGATAAGGTGATGGTGAACATTGAGCATTTCGGCAACACCAGTGCCGCCACAATACCGCTTGCCCTTTGGGAATATGAGCATCTGCTGAAGAAAGGCGACAATCTCGTCATGACGGCTTTCGGAGCCGGATTCGTACACGGAGCCGCATATTATACATGGGCTTACGACGGGGCTGATGCCGCTATCGTGAAATAGGATTCTTTATCCATACTTATATAAGGGGAGCCGGATAATCCGATAAAAACGGAATCTGGCTCTCTTTTTCTTTTTTGGAAACGTTGTCGTTGCGGTTTTTCCGCAGTCAATAATATTACGTTTCCCTTAACTAAACCGTTTGTTGTTTTTTGCCTTCGGCGGCGTTCATGATGATGTCGGATGCCTTGTCGGGACTTAGTTTCTCGGTGTTGATTACGAGGTCGTATCCGTTTATGTCGGCCCATTGCATTCCAGTGTAGTGCCAATAGTGGTTGGCGCGGCCGGTGTTCACGCGGTTTATTTTCTTCATGGCTTCTTCCTTGCTGATGTTCAATTTGTTTGCCACAAGATTGGCGGCATGGTTTTTACCTGATGTTATGAACACACGAAGCACGTTCGGATTGTCCCTCAGTATCCAGTTGCCCAGCCTTCCTATTATAACGCATGGCTTATCGTGCGCCAGTTCGCGTATGGTGCGGCTCTGGCTTACGTATATGGCATCGTTTTTCGACGGGTTCATCGACTGCGGGATGCCATGGTCGGCGAATATTATTTCCCACAGTTTCGCTGTTGATATGTTCTGTTCGTTATTTTCTACAAACTCAGGGGTGTATCCCATTTGGCGTGCGGTGCGGTCTATTATCAGCCTGTTGTAGCACGGACATCCCAGCCTGCGGGCCACGTCCTCGCCTATTGCGTTGCCTCCGCTGCCGTAAGTGCGGGCAATGGTTATGACGAGGTTGCCGCCCCATGCGTCGCCGCCAACGGCTTTTTCTGCGGTCTCGCGCTCGTCCTTGGGTATGAATATGTTGTCAAGCCATGATATGTGGGGCGAGAACATGCGCACCATGAAACCGACGTAGAACATCGACACCAGCGTGCCTACGCCTACCATCTTCCAGCTCCAGCCGCCGAAGAATATGAGCATGAACACCGTGCCAATGGCCACCAGTGACGTGTCGGAGCACATTTTCACCTTGCCGAAATCCTTTTTCAGGAATTTAGATATGGCCAGAGGCAGCCCCTCGCCGGCCAGCATGAGCGAGTCGCAGCGCACTTCGCAGGATATTCCGAACGCGAGAATGGCTCCGCCTGCCAGCAACTCGACGAACCTGAGCGGATAACCAAGCATCGGGTTTATGTCGAAAGGCACTTGCAGGAAGCCCGTCATCCACATTGTCAGGTCAGTGTAAAAACCGAAAAGAAACGACACTAGTATCTGCGTGAACTGCCGTTTCTCGAAATCCTTGCGCAAAAGCAGCAGTTGTATCAGGATGAAAAACACGTGCATGAATATGGTGAGCTGGCCCATCGTGAACTTCATGCCCGGCACTAGCGACAGGATGTAGGGCGGGGCCGATATGGGCGACGAGCCGAGGTTGGCCCTTATGGACAAAGATGTCCCGAAAGCGATAACGAAAAGAATTACTATAAAACTTGTATAACGGCGCATCCACTCTGCCTTGCTTCTTTTTATATTCATCGGTTGCGTTTTAGGATTTTGTTTGCGGTTGCAAAATTACTCAATAACCGATTCTTGAAGAAATGTTATATAATCTTTAAACTAAATTAAACCTAAGCCTGATAACAGGCTGAAAATGCCGGCATGTCGATTTAATCCGTATATTTGCCTGCGTAAACCAATAAACCATCGGCACTATGAACAGGATTAAGGAAGCGGCGATAATTGCCATAGGAATTATAGTTTTGGGCTTTTGCGTCAAGTCAGGGCTCGACAGTTTCTCCGACAAAGACCGCAAAGTCACGGTGAAGGGGCTGTCGGAACGCGAGGTGGAGGCCGACAAGGTAACGTGGCCGATACTGACGAAGGAGATAGGCGACGACCTGACCGTGCTTTATACTCGCATCAACGCCACTACGGCGAAGGTGAAGGCGTTTCTCAAACAGAACGGCATAAAGGACTCTGAGATCAGCGTCAACGCGCCCGTCGTGGTCGACATGAACGCCGAACGCTACGGGGCGAACAACCATGATTACCGTTACAACATAACGTCTACGATTACGGTTACGTCGCGTAACGTGAAGCTGGTACGTTCGATAATAGCCCGTCAGGGCGAGCTTCTTAAGCAGGGCGTGGCCGTTGTCGACGGCGGTTACGGCAACGGCGTTGTGTATGAATACGTGTCATTCCAGCAGATGAAGCCGAAGATGATGCAGGAGGCGATCAAGAACGCCGAGCAGACGGCCCGCCAGTTTGCAGAGAACAGCGACAGCAAGATAGACAAAATACTTGACGCGGGGCAGGGACAGTTCACAATCAACGACCGCGACGGCAACACGCCCTACATAAAGAAGCTGCGCGTGGTCACTACGGTAACTTATTCGCTCAAGGATTGACCGTGTTTTTACAACGTCAGTCCGCGCCTTTGTAAGTAATTGATTTCCAGCGCCTTTCCAAAAGGCCGCCTTTTAGCTTGTAAAAGGCGGCCTTTTGCGTTGCGATTTGCGGCC
>CAJMAO010000083.1 GCA_905211345.1 uncultured Prevotella sp. | reverse complement strand
TTTTTGTATCCATTCAAAATCATTCCCGCTTCAGGCCGCTATACAACATATTCCGCCGCCAGCGGTAAAGCAGGCACGTGGCAACGAAATACGCAAACGCTTGTATCCACAGGGCTACGTATTCCGTCCTGACATCGGCAAGGAGCGCGCCCATCGTATTCATGCGCACAAAACCGCGTATGCCAAACGTCGAAGGGAACAGCGAGGCAAACCATTGCCACGCCTCGGGTATTGCGCTCTGCGGCCAAGACACGCCCGACATGAACAGGAACGGCACCGAAGTGAACACCACTACGAGGATTATATTCTCCCTGTAACGGATGAAACACGACATGGCCATAGAGAAAAATATGCACGCCAGCACGAAAGGAAGCATGAACTGCAGCGTGTCGACGGGCCGCAACAGCGACGTGAAACCGAACATGCGCGGCACGACGAGCGTGATGTAGGCCGTCACCACGGCGTAAATCATGAAATAACACAGTGCGCGCCCCAGCACTCCGGCATGCATCGGGATGCCTGCGGGAAGGTCGCCTACTGGCTGAACCGTGCCGGAAGCGGCTGCGGCTGATGCCGCCGCACCCACAGCCCTTGACCAGCCTGCGCAAACGCTCTCTCGCCGTACCCATAGAAAGACCTACGCCGAGCAGAAGCGTCTGTTGTATGATAAGCATCAGCACGCCCGGTATGATAAAATTACCGTAACCGCCAGTTGAATTGAATATCTGCACCTCGTCAAAGTCGAGCGGCTTGGTGGTAATCTCGTCCTCGCGGTCGGTCCAGTTGCCCGCCCTTTCAACCTGTATGCCGGCATTCATCTCGCCCGCCACGGCCGTAGCGGTCTGGAATATGGCCTTATAGTAAAGCATGAAGCTCATGTCGCAGAACACGCTCACACGGCTTTGCTCCATGCGCACCACGCGGTTTTGGAAGTCGGTGGGGAAATACAGCACCCCGAAAGCCTGCTGCCGCCCTATCGCGTCCTTGGCTTCGTCAAGGTTGTTACAGTACAACGCCACGCTGACATCTGGCGAAGCGTCGAACTGGCGGATGAAACTGCGGCTCATGTCACTGTGCGACATGTCGACAACGGCCACTGGAACCTCGCGCACCACCTCATTGGTGTATATCCACGAATAAAGCAACGGGTAAAACAAAGGCACAAGAATGAAGAAGATGAGCACGCCTTCGTCCCTGAAAGTGTTGCGCATCTCGGTGGCCCACACGCCGCACACGTCGGCCAAACCTTGTTTTATCTTCATTTTCATCATCTCGTTTTTTCGCCTAAACAGCCTTTTAAGGCAGGTATTGGTACATAAGCACGTTTCTCTTTATGCGCCCGGCCACAAGCAAAGGCAGGGCCGCAAAAACCGCCAAGACCACAACGTAAGGCCATGAATAACTTATATCGTAACCGTTGAATATGTTAAGCTGGTAAATCATATAATAATGGCGCAAAGGGAAAAGCAGGGCAATAGCTTTCAATTCGGAGTCCATGGCCGACAGCGGAAACGCCGTGCCGGAGAGCGAATAGCTCAACACCGCCCACAGGCAGCAGATGCTCATAGACATGCGCAACGACGGCACGATGCCGAAAACGAACACTCCGAAACCCTGGGACGACAGCACCGTGAGCAGCCCTAGCAGCAGGATGAACCACGTACTGCCGGGATGGGGAAAACCTAACACGCCGAACACATAGAACATGTAGGCGTAGACAATGGCAAGGAAAGTAAGCGTCTGGGGCAGGAGTTTGCCCGTTAAAGCCACGAATATGTTGCCGCCGGAAGCCTTAATCCAGTCTTTCGCCGAGTCGAATTTAAGCTCCGTGCCCAATGAATAAGCAGTAACAAGAAAGATGAAAAGCATCAGGCAGCCCGGTATTAACATCGTATTAAGATATACGCTGTAATTCACCATGGGGTTGTTTACCATGTGCAGGTCGACAACCACCGGCTGAAGGAAGCTCATTACCTGTTCTTCCGACAATCCTTTAGCCTCAAGCAGCGACGCTCCAACACTGGCCGAGCCGAGCGTGGAGATTGTCTTAAGGTCGCGGAAGAGCAACGCTCCGGCCGTGTATGACGCCGTACTGTAATAAAACGAAATCTTAGGCTGGCGCATGGAGAGCAGTTCCGACGTAGTGCCCTGCGGAATATAAAGGAACGCATAAATCTCATTACGCTGTATGGCGCGCCTTGCGTCGGCCACATTGGCGTAGCTGGCGGCCACCCGTGTAGACTGAAACGCGTCGAGCTTCCTCACCAGCGTGCGCGTGGTAGGCGTGTTGTCAAGATCCACCACGCCAACGGGCATGTCGACAGGCTGCCCCTCAGACATTACGGAAGTAAAGAAAACGGTGACTATGACGGGAAACACCACCATGCAGAACAAGTACATCCTGTTCTTGCGCAGTATGCCACATTCACGGCGGGCGACGCCGCATATCCGTTTCAACAAGGCACAACCCATGCTCCTTACAGCTTAATCATCTTTTGATTATCAGCGACATGCCCGGGCGCAGGCCGTCAACCTTGTCAATGGGCCGCGCCTTCACCTCAAACGTTTTCAGGTCATACTGCCCGTTGCTCTTTGTCGCTTTCCACACGGCATAGCTGCCTTCGTCTTTTATGTAATACACTTTCATGCGTATATCCTTGTTGAACGCCGGGCAGAAAGCAGTGAAAGTGTCGCCTATCTTCAGTCCTTCCAGCTGGTCTTCACGCACGTTGAACGTGCCCCATTGGTCGTCCATCACGGATATGCTCATAATCGGCGAGCCCGAGCCAACAAGTTCGCCCACCTTCGGGTAAACGTCGCTTACCTCGCCTTCCATTTGCGCGCGCTGCACGGTCTCGTTTATATAAGAGTTCACTTCCTGAACCGCGCCCTGCGCCCTGCGCACTTGCGCCGCGGCGGCTTCACGCTCCTCGCGCCTCGCTCCGGCCACGGCCATGTCATACTGGCTCTTGGCCGCCTTGGCCTGAGCCTCCATCGCCTTGTAGTTGGCGTATGCCTCGTCACGCTTCTGGGCGCTCATCACGCCCTCGTCAAACAGCCGTTGCACCCTGCCGTATGACTTTTCGGCTATGTCGAGACCGGCTTTCGCCTGCTGCCACACCTCGAAAGCGCCGCGCACCTGTTCACGCCTTGCGCCGTTGTCGGCCATTGTACGCAATGCCGAAGCGGCGTCTTCGGCGCCTACGGCCTGAGCTTTCTTAGCCACGATGTCGGGCGCGTCGAGTATGGCGAGCGTATCGCCTACTTTCACATAGTCGCCTTCCTGCACGCGGAGTTCGAGTATACGGCCCGGCACTTTGCTCGACACGCGGTACTCCGAAACTTCCACCTCGCCTTGAATAACGTCGGGAGTACGTCCGAAAGCGACAAATCCTATCACTCCGACCACGACCACCACTGCCGCGAAAGCAAACACGGCAAGCAATATGTTGTTATGTTGTGACTTCTTTTCCATAATCCTTTTCAATGATTTTTCTCCTTCTTACCTTTCTATATCCGTTCAATATATGGTCTCACCCAGAACTTTCTTCAAGTTGGTCTGCGAGAGTTTCAGCTCTATGTCGGCGTCTATTTTCTGCGAACGGGCCTGAAGCCAAGCCGTCTGGGCGGCCATCACGTCGGTCACGTCCATTACTCCCTCCTTGAAACCGAGGTTGGCGCAACGCAGGTTCTCGTCAGCCTGCTCGGTATATTTGCGCGCCATGGCGAGTTTCTTGCCGGCCTCGGCCACCTTGAACGAACTTTGGTTTACCTGAAGCTCCACCTTCTCGCACGCCTCGTCATACTCAAGCCGGGCTATGCTCGTGGCCGTCTTGCTGGCGCGTATCTTGTAAGTGCTCTCAAACCAGTTCCATACCGGCACACGGACAATGACACCCACGTTCCACACTCCCGAAAACTTCTTCTCGAAACCGTTGTAAAGCGAAGGGTTGGTTACTAGGTATCCGCCCGTCAAAGCCACCTGCGGCAAGTATGCCGAGCGCACCACCTTCGTGGCTTGGCGGCTTATGTCGACGGCGTTTTGCAGCATCTTCAGCTCCGCGCGGTTGTCAATGGCCGCGCCTACGTCGGGCACAGGCGTTTCCTCAGGCGACGATATGTCATCCCTGTCCTCGTCTTCCAGCGTCACGCTATCGCTTATTGACATTCCGCAGAGCTGGCAAAGCAGCATCTTAGCCAGTGAAAGCCCGTTGTCTACCTGCGTAAGCTGCATCTCAGCCTCGTTCACTTTCACGTCCACCTTCAAGCCGTCGGCTCTCGTGGCAACGCCCTCGCGTATCATCTTATGCACGTCGCCGCTGAGTTTTTCAACCAGCTCTAGATAACTTTTGGCCAGCCGCCGCTTGTGCTTGAGCGACACGACGGTCCAATATGCGTTGTCAACATCGTACACGGTGGCCTGCCTGCGGCTCTGCGCCTCGTTGGCGGCGAGCTGTTCGCTCAGGTCGGCTATCCTGTTTGCGGCCGTTATTGCGCCACCCATGTATATCGGCTGGGTCAGCATTACCGAGGCTGTGAATATGTTGCGCGTGTCCGTGCGGAACGCGTCGGTTATCGTCCGGCCTATCGAGTTGCCGGCCTGCTCTATGCCGGGGGCCAGCTTGCCGGCTATGCCGCCGAGCGCGGAAGCCGTCTGTTGGCTGATTATGCCCTGCCCCGCCATTTCCGATATGACTGACGACATCGTGCCGCCTATCTGCCCTGCGGCCGTCGTACCGAGACTGCCCAGCGCGCCTTTCTGCCTGTCGTTCAGTATGGATATTTCGCGGCTCATAAACTCATATCCTCCCATAACGTCCACATGCGGCAGGTATTTGGTGCGCGCGGCCTTGCGGGTGTCGCGCGCCACGTCCTGCTTCAGCTTGGATATGGTCATCTGCTTGTTGTTGCGCAACGCCATTGCGCGGCAACTGTCGAGCGACAACGCCTGTTGCGCTCCGGCAGGCAGCACTGAGCACAGCAGGGAAAACAATATCGTCACATTCTTCATATTCGCCTTTATGACATAAATCAGGGTCAAGACGCGGCCCTTACACAGCACTGTTTACTTGAAAGTGAAGTTCCTCGAACCTATCATGTTGCCGTCGGCAAACACGCTTACGTTGTAAGTTCCCTCGCCGATGAACGAGTTTACCGACCAGAACATCGTCACGGGAGTCTCGTTGCCGGTGTATTCTACGGTTTTCTTCATCGAGTACGGCAGCGTGCGGTTCTCATATTCAAACGACCCTCCGCCGGAAAGCACGGTGCCGGCAGGTGTCGTTATGCGCACATAGAGCGTCTTGTTGCCGCTGGCGGCGGTAACGTTCTTGGCTATGTTGAAACTTACCTGTATCGTCTTACATCTCTTTATCCTCTTCGTAGCCTTGCCGCGCTTGTTCTTCAGGGTCATGCTTATGCCCGTAGCGTCTAGCTGGGCGGCTATCGCCACCTTCTCCGACAGCGACTGCTTGTCGGCGTTAAGCCCCTCTATCTGGCGCGTGGCCTCGGCATACTGGCCCTTCACGCGGGTGTTCTCCTCTGTCAGGTTCTGGTTCAGACGGTTCAGCGAGTCTATCTCAAGCACGTAGCTGCGTATCACGGCGCGGCATGTCGCCAGCTCCTTTTTCAGTCGGGCAATCTCGCGTGCGTCTGAAGCCTTCACGTTTCTCAGCTCCTCAAGCAGTTTCTCCGTCTTCAGTTGTTCCTGCGTGAGCTGCTCTATTATCGAGTCGTTGTTTATCTGCGTCTTCAGCTCGCTGTACTGGTCGGCGAACATCTGGTACTCGTTCTCCATTTCCTTCTTGTCCAGCTCGGCCAGCTCCTGCATGTCCTCGTTGGCCTGCTTCTGCCGGTTCAGGCTTACTGCGAGATACACTATGCCGCCCAACAGCAGCAAACCCACTATCACGGAAATAATAATCGCTTTTTTATTCATATCTTTTTATCCTTTTATTTACAATGTTTACAAATCACGTATGAAATGATACGGTTATGCAAAATTAGCCTATTTCCTTTAAACACCGTAAATTTTTACGAACTATCAATATATAAAAAGGTAAAATTAGCAATTTTACCGAATTATTGAACAAATTTATAACGCCCCGCTTACAGCAGTCAACAGGCGGTAGGACGACATAAGGAAACAGCCTTGCAACGACCATGAAAACCGCTGCGGATGAACGTCGCGTAGCTAAAACGCAACATACTGATAATCAAGTACTTGCATTTGGCTTTCTAAAAGGCCGTCTTTTAGCTTGCGAAAGGCCGTCTTTCGGACGGTAAAAGGCGGCCTTTTACAACGCGAAAGACCGTCTTTTGGAAAACGGCCGGCCATGAAGCGGAATTTAGCCTGCCCATGATGTTTTACCACACGGATAAAAATCATTAACTTTGCAGACATCGGCAATGAGGCCGAAACGCATCAAACAAAATCTAATAACAAAATTCCAACATGATGAGAAACTATTTGCTATCCTTCATCTTGTGGTTCATCCGCAGTTCAGGTGTATAACGTATAGGTGCCAACCCCGTCCCCGAAGG
>CAJMAO010000082.1 GCA_905211345.1 uncultured Prevotella sp. | reverse complement strand
CGAACCAGGAATGACAGGACCAGAATCTGTAGTGTTACCATTACACCATATCCCACTGTTTCATCGCTAACAATCTATCGTTTAGCGGGTGCAAAGTTACGTATTTTTTTTTATCCGGCAACTTTTTCAACGACTTTTTTCTAAAAAAACTCAAAATAACACGGCTTTATAATTGTTTTACGATAAATCAATGTACCTTTGCATGGCAAAAAGGCGCACGGCCGCAGGTAGCAAAAACGCAAACATGCGGCCATTAGCCTATGCATTTTTACATTAAACAACACCTTATTCTTATTAATGGAACAAGTAAAAAAATTAGTCGAGACAATAACCAAAGGCATTCAAGAAAAAAAAGGCTCTAACATAACAATAGCCGACCTGAGCGACATAGAAGGCTCGATATGCCGTTATTTCGTGATATGCCAAGGTAATTCGCCCTCACAAGTGGAAGCCATTACCGACTCTGTTGAAGAAACGGCAAGGCTCGAAGCAGGCGAAAAACCCGTACACGTGGAAGGTCTTTCGCACGCTTATTGGGTGGCAATGGACTATACCGACGTAATGGTTCACGTATTCCTGCCGGAAGCAAGGGAATATTATAATCTTGAAAACCTGTGGGAAGACGCAAAACTGACACACATTCCCGACATTGCCTGATTACGGCAAAAGCCGTAGACGATTGCCTACGGCGCAAAAAACGACTGCATTATGGAACAAAATAAAAACAACAAGAAGCCTAAATTCAGCATGAGCTGGATTTATATGCTCGTGCTGTTCGGCCTCATGGGCATGTACTTCCTCGGCGGCGACGCCGTAGGAGGCAGCGCAAGCAGCAAAGTGTCATACGACGTTTTCAAAACCTACGTCAACAAGGGCTACGCCTCCAAAATCGTGGTCAACAAGGACGAAAGCAACCTGAAGATGTATGTCAATCCGCAAAACATACGCGACGTGTTCAAACAAGGCGCCGACCGAATGGGCAACAATCCGTATGTGACAACCGAATTCGGCAGTGTAGACAAGGTGGAGACATTCGTCGAAGCTGAGAAGAAAGCGGGAAAATTCAAGGGAGAGCTGAACTACGAGAACAAACAGGGCAACGACTTTTTCAACATCCTGCTCAGTTTCGGCCCGATACTGCTGTTCATCTTCCTTTGGCTTTACTTCATGCGCCGCATGGGCGGAGGCGGAAGCGGAGGCGCAGGCGGCGTGTTCAACGTCGGCAAAAGCAAGGCGAAGATGTACGAAAAAGGCACGGACATTAACGTAACATTCAAGGACGTGGCCGGGCAAGCAGGCGCCAAGCAAGAAGTACAGGAAATAGTCGACTTCTTGAAGAATCCGAAGAAATACACAGATCTTGGAGGAAAGATACCCAAGGGAGCGCTGCTCGTAGGCCCTCCGGGCACAGGTAAGACGCTGTTGGCCAAGGCCGTGGCCGGCGAGGCCGGCGTGCCGTTCTTCTCAATGAGCGGTTCCGACTTCGTCGAGATGTTCGTCGGCGTAGGCGCAAGCCGTGTGCGCGACCTGTTCCGACAGGCAAAGGAGAAATCGCCGTGCATCATCTTCATCGACGAGATTGACGCCGTAGGCCGCGCCCGCAGCAAAAACCCGGCCATGGGAGGGAACGACGAGCGCGAGAATACGCTCAACGCCCTGCTTACTGAAATGGACGGATTCGGCACGAACAGCGGAGTAATCATCCTTGCGGCCACCAACCGCGCCGACATGCTTGACTCGGCACTGCTCCGCGCGGGTCGTTTCGACAGGCAGATAAACGTCGACCTGCCCGACCTTAACGAGCGCAAGGAGATATTCAAGGTACACTTGAAGCCTGTAAAGATAGACTCAACCGTTGATGTCGACATGCTCGCGCGGCAGACTCCGGGTTTCTCGGGCGCCGACATAGCCAACGTTTGCAACGAGGCCGCCCTGATAGCGGCACGCCACAACAAAGAAAGCGTAGGCAAACAGGATTTCCTCGACGCAGTAGACCGTATCATCGGAGGACTGGAAAAGAAGACTAAAGTAATGACGGAAGGCGAACGCCGCACCATAGCACTGCACGAGGCAGGCCACGCAACGATATCATGGTTCCTCGAGCACGCAAATCCTTTGGTGAAAGTTTCAATCGTACCGCGAGGCCGCGCGCTCGGAGCTGCATGGTATATGCCCGAAGAACGCCAGATAACCACCAAGGAGGAAATGCTCGACGAGATGTGCGCAACGCTCGGAGGACGCGCCGCCGAGGAACTGTTCGTTGGCCACATATCAACCGGAGCGATGAACGACTTGGAGCGAGTAACCAAGAGTGCTTACGGCATGATAGCCTACGCGGGCATGAGCGACAGGTTGCCTAACATCTGCTATTATAACAACAACGAGTACAACTTCCAAAAGCCGTATTCCGAGACAACGGCGAAAATCATGGACGACGAGGTGCTCAAGATGATAAACGAGCAGTACCAGCGCGCCAAGGACTTGCTGCTTGAGCACAAGGACGGGCACAACAGGCTGGCCGAACTGCTGCTTGAGCGCGAGGTTATCTTTGCCGAGGACGTTGAAAAGATATTCGGCAAGCGTCCATGGGTAAGCCGTTCGGAAGAGATAATGGAGAACAAAGAAAGCAACGAGCCTGAACATGATGGTGGAAATGACGTCTCTCAAACCGACGACAGCGGCATTGAAGACAAAGCCGGAGTAAGCACAGGCGACGAGAATATTTAAAAATACGGTTTTGAGGCTTTACGGTTATGAGGTATTACGTTAAAAAACGTGTGACAACCCATAACCGTAAAACCTCAAAATCTTAAAACCTTATAATATGAAAAACCTCATTGTAAGAAGCATTACAGGCATACTGTTCGTGGCGATCGTCGTCGTCAGCTTCATGGGACCTTTCGAAATGGAATTCCTCTTTGCCTTGGTTACCGGCCTGACAATCTGGGAATACTGCGGACTGGTGAACAACGCTAAGGGCGTACAGGTTAACCGCCTGATCAGCACCATAGCCGGTGTGTACTTCTTTCTTGCCGTAGGCGGATTCTGTAGCGGCGTAGTGCCTACAGGGGCGGTATTCATCCCTTACCTGCTGACACTCGTCTACCTGTTCATAAGCGAGCTTTACGCCAAGACTGAGAACGCCATAAACGACTGGGCGTACACCATGCTCGGACAGATGTACATCGCCCTGCCCTACTCCACTATCAACGTGCTGGCCTTCAACGCAACGGAAAGCGGCGACATAGCCTTCAACTACCTCGTACCACTTTGCGTTTTCATATTCCTTTGGGCCAACGACACGGGTGCGTATTGCTGCGGTTCGCTTCTAGGCAAGCACCAGCTGTTCCCCCGCATATCGCCGGGCAAGAGCTGGGAAGGCTCTATCGGCGGAGCGGTAATAGTGCTTGTCGTGGCTTACTTCATAGGAAGCTACGAGGCGGGGCTTAACTCCGAAACCGGCCTGACCGTCATGCAATGGATGGGATTGGGGCTTGTCGTTGTCGTATTCGGCACATGGGGCGACCTTGTAGAGTCTCTTTTCAAGCGCACGCTCGGCATAAAGGACAGTGGCAACATACTGCCCGGCCACGGCGGAATGCTCGACCGCTTCGACTCCTCACTAATGGCCATGCCGGCATCGGTGATATACCTTTACTCGCTGACACTGTTCTGAAAGAAAAATTCACTGTCAACCATATACAAAAGTCCGTCAAAAACACTCTGTTTTGACGGACTTTTGCATTTCGTTCCTTATCTTCCGAGCCTGTTTCCATACTTTCCTCCTGCATTGAAATCAAGCGAGAACTTATAATGAAAATTGTTCATGCCGCACGTTTCGTAGAAGTGGTGGGCTTTAGTCCTCAACCGGTTGCAGCATACTTCTATCTGAACGCAACCCTTGGCCTTAGCCTCAGCGCAAGCCGCGTCAAACAAACGGCGACCCACGCCGTTGCCTCTATATCCCGAAGCGACGGCCAGTTCCATGATTTCGCATATCCTCGCGGCGTGGTGCAACTGCCACTCCATCCGCAGGTTGACGCATCCGATTACTTTGCCGCCGTCTTTACACACCAAACAGACGAAACCGTCATCAACCCTTTGACCAATGAATATACGTTCAAACTTATCGAACGGCAATCTATTTTCTTCCATTTCGCAAATCAGCGCGTACACGTCTTTGCAATCACCGGCCGTAGCTTTCCTGATATTTCCCATTTACACAGATGCTTATCATTATTACATAATTATCCGAATCACGGTTTTAACAGTCGGCAAATGTAATAAAAACAGCAAATACACGCAAGCAAATAATGACACGTAACATAAATTTCACACAACCGCCAATGAACGGCTAAAAAACCAAAGGCCGTCTTTCGCCTTCCCAAAGGCCACCTTTCATCGCGCAAAAGGCCGTCTTTTACAAGCCAAAAGACGGCATATAGCAACCCCTCTGATTATCAACCACTTACAAACGCGCCATAAAACCCTGTACAACTCATGCCAAACCACATTCCTACCGATATGCAACAGCGCGGCTGCCGGACTTGAATAAATCAGTAAAATTGGTTGTTTATACCTTAAATGGTTTACATGTTTTCTCGTGAAAATAATATATTTTTGCATCGTGAAACAGTGTTTTCATTCCACGACGTTACGCTGGCAGACATTGACTAAAACATATATAGACATGAAAATCAGGAATTTCTTAAAACCGATGCTGATGGCTTTAATAGCCTGCAGCATCATGCCAAACTGCGGAATGGCGCAGCAGAAGCCTGTGCCGGGCAATGACGGCAACAAATACGTGCCTTACGAGCAACGCAAAGGCAACGAGTCGATAGTCTACTTCACGCGCAACCTCAGCCCGGAGGGCCTTATCAAAGCTTACGAACAGGTGAGCGCCAACATCGAGGGGCGCACCGGCGTGAAACTGCACACGGGCGAGCAGAACGGCCCCAACATCATTCCGTCGGCATGGGTGAAGGCGTTGATGCATAAAGACCTGCCCGAAGCCAACATAATCGAAACGAACACCTACTACAAAGGCGACCGCTACACCACCGAGCAGCACCGCAAGACGCTCGAGGTGAACGGCTGGACGTTCTGTCCCGTCGACATAATCGACGAGGAAGACACCACCACGCTGCCCGTCATCGGCGGCAAGTGGTTCAAGAAAATGGCCGTTGGCAGCCACCTGAAGAACTACCAGTCGCTCGTAGTGCTGACCCACTTCAAGGGCCACTCGCAGGGAGGCTTCGGCGGAAGCAACAAGAACATAGGCATAGGCTGCGCCGACGGACGCATCGGCAAGGCATGGATTCACACAACGCCGAACCAAAACAACCAGTGGGACATAGCCAAGGAGGAGTTCATGGAGCGCATGACGGAGTCGACAAAGTCGGTCATCGACCGCTTCGGCAAGCACATCGCATACGTCAACGTGATGCGCAACATGTCGGTGTCGTGCGACTGCGAGGGCGTCAATGCCGCGCCCGTGGTAACGCCTAACGTGGGCATCCTGTCGTCAACCGACATCCTCGCGCTCGACCAGGCGTGCATAGACCTCATCTACGCCATGACCGAAGCCGAGCACCACGACATCGTTGAGCGCATAGAGACGCGCCACGGCCTGCGCCAGCTGTCGTACATGAAGGAGCTTGGCATGGGCAACGACCGCTACATACTCATCGACCTTGACAACGGCGGACGCCGCATCACAGCTGCCGAAGCCGTCAAAGGGCTGAAACCTTTTGTTCAAAAATAAAGGCAGAGGTAAAAAACGAAGAGGTAAAAGTGAGGAATCCATTACCATGATGATGTTTGTTTCATCCTTACATTATCAGTAATGGATTTTTCACTTTTTATGTATTATATCCTTTTACCATTTGCATGTCTTTCTGTTTCAGCGGATTTGAAATCCGTAATAATGGTTGTTTGTGCCGTAATTTGTCTACCGCCGCTATGGAAACAAATGTATATCTTTGCAATATAAATATATGGCGATGCCACTTCAACAAAAAAGTGACCGACATATTAAATATAATCGAAAGCATGAAAATAAGGACAACAATCGCAGCCGCGCTGCTCGCCATGACGGCAACGGCGGTTGCACAAACATCAAATCAAACGGAAATGACAGACGAAAAACTTAACCTTACGCAGGAATGGGACAAGACTTTCCCTAAGAGCGACAAAGTGAACCACGTGAAAGTGACCTTCCACAACCGCTACGGCGTGACACTCGCCGCCGACCTTTACACGCCGAAGAACGCCAGCGGACAGCTGGCCGCCATCGCCGTGAGCGGCCCGTTCGGGGCGGTGAAGGAGCAGGCTTCGGGCCTTTACGCGCAGACGCTGGCAGAAAGGGGCTTCATCACGCTGGCCTTCGACCCCTCGTTCACGGGCGAAAGCGGCGGCCAGCCACGCTTCGTTACCTCGCCCGACTTCTGCACCGAGGATTTCAGCGCGGCTGTTGACTTTCTCAGCACGTTCGACCGCGTAGACCCGGAGCGCATAGGCATTCTCGGGATATGCGGCTGGGGAGGCTTCGCCATCAACGCCGCCGTGAACGACACACGTATCAAAGCCACGG
>CAJMAO010000081.1 GCA_905211345.1 uncultured Prevotella sp. | reverse complement strand
GTACTTTATGTAGTCGTCATACTTTATCACCTCGGCGCGGATGAAGCCTTTCTCGAAGTCGGTGTGGATTACTCCGGCGCACTGCGGGGCTTTCCAGCCGCGCTTGTATGTCCACGCTTTCACCTCCATTTCGCCGGCGGTGATGAACGTTTCGAGGTCGAGCAGCGAGTAGGCCTTCTTTATCAGGCGGTTCACTCCGCTTTCCTCCAGTCCCAGCTCGTCTAGGAACAGTTTCTTGTCCTCGTAGCTCTCCAGTCCGGCGATGTCCTCCTCGGTCTTGGCGGCTATTACGAGCACCTCGGCTCCCTCTTCCTTGGCTATCTCCTCCACGCGGCGGCTGTAGTCGTTGCCCGTCTTGGCCGACGCCTCGTCTACGTTGCACACGTAGAGCACGGGCTTGGCCGTAAGCAGGAACAGGTTGCGCGCCGCCTCCTGCTCCTCTTTCGAGTCGAAGGTCACTATGCGGGCGTTCTTGCCCTGCTCCAGCACTTGCTTGTACGCCTCCAGCACCGCTACTTCCGTCTTGGCGTCCTTGTTGCCGGCGGCAGCCACCTTCTGCTGCTTGGCCAGTCTGCCCTCGATGGTCTCCAAGTCCTTCAGCTGCAGTTCGGTGTCTATTATTTCCTTGTCGCGTATCGGGTCTATGGTGCCGTCAACGTGGGTTATGTTGTCGTCGTCGAAGCAGCGCAGCACGTGTATTATCGCGTCGGTTTCGCGTATGTTGCCGAGGAACTTGTTGCCCAGTCCCTCGCCTTTCGACGCGCCCTTCACCAGTCCGGCGATGTCGACAATCTCGCACGTCGCCGGCACGATGCGTCCCGGGTGGACAATCTCGGCCAGCCGCGTGAGCCGCTCGTCGGGCACGGTTATCATGCCCACGTTAGGCTCTATCGTACAGAAAGGGAAGTTGGCGGCCTGAGCCTTGGCGCTCGACACGCAGTTGAACAGCGTGGACTTGCCCACGTTTGGCAAACCCACTATACCACATTTTAATGACATATCTTATAAACGTTTATATTCTTGTGGTGCAAAGGTAGGATATTTTAAGAAGTTAAAGAAGTTAAAGGAGTTAAAGAAGTTAAAGAAGGAGTAAGTAGGGAAGGAGTAAGTAGGGAAGGAGTAAGTAGGGAAGGTTGCTAAATGCAAATCTTTCCGTTTAAAATATAAAGCATATCAAGCTCCCTCCCTTCGGGAGGGCTGGGGTGGGTGTTTGGTTTGCGGCTTTTCGCCTTCCGTTTGGCCGCCTTTCATGGAGTGAAAAACGGTCTTTTGCAACGTGTTGGCAATCAGCCTGTTGCGCGGTCGTTTTCAGGAAGCTGCCTGACCGAGGCTTTCCGTGTTTTCGGTTCTTTAACCCGTAATAAAAAATAATGTTAAACAAATGTTACTTTTTTATACCTAATCAGTCATATAAACAAATAAGCATAATCTTTTTTTAACTAAAATCAGCATATTTATGAACAAGAAAGCATTGGCAGTTGTAGCCGTGGCCTTAGGGATGGGGTCACAGGCCGCAATGGCGCAGTACCCCGAGCTTACGCCCGAGGGCAAGGCCAAAATCGACTCGCTGACTAAAGTCTGGACGGCACATTCAGACTCGGCATGGGAGGTAGCGTTCCCGATAGTGAAGAAGGAGGCCATGGAAGGCCGCCCCTACGTGCCATGGGCATGGCGCCCGTATGACCTCAAGCAGGCCAAGATACCCGCGTTTCCCGGTGCCGAAGGCGGCGGAATGTACACCGCAGGCGGCCGCGGCGGCAAGGTGCTCGTTGTAACCAACCTCAACGACTCGGGCCCCGGCTCGTTCCGCTGGGCTTGCGAGCAGGGCGGCGCGCGCATCATCGTGTTCAACGTTTCGGGAATAATCTGGCTCGAGACTCCTATCATCCTGCGCGCCCCTTACGTGACGATAGCAGGGCAGACGGCTCCCGGCGACGGCGTGTGCATAGCCGGACAATCGTTCCAAGTCAACACCCACGACGTAATCGTGCGCCACATGCGCTTCCGCCGCGGCTCCACCAACGTGTGGTACCGTGAGGACTCGTTCGGCGGCAACCCCGTGGGCAACATCATGATAGACCACTGCTCGTGCGAGTGGGGCCTCGACGAGAACATCTCCTTCTACCGCCACATGTTCAACATGGGCGACGGCAAGCCATCGCGCAAGGAGCCTACGGTCAACGTAACCATACAGAACACCATCTCGGCAAAGGGCCTCGACACATACAACCACGCCTTCGGCTCGACCATCGGCGGCGAGAACACATCGTTCATGCGCAACCTCTGGGCCGACAACACGGGCCGCAACCCGTCGATAGGGTGGGGCGGAGTGTTCAACTTCGTCAACAACGTAATCTACAACTGGGTGCACCGCACGGCTGACGGCGGCGAGTTCTCAACGATGAGCAACTTCATCAACAACTACTACAAGCCCGGGCCGCTCACCCCGAAAGACTCGCCCGTGGGCTACCGCATCGTCAAGTCGGAGAGTCGCAGCCAGAAGTTGTTCCCCTACGCGCAGTACGGTCGAGTATACGCCATCGGCAACATCATGGAAGGCAACGAGCGCGTGACCAAGGACAACTGGGACGGCGGCATACAGACGGCCGACAAGGACGGACAGCTCAGCCCCGAGGAAAAGGCCCTCATGAAGAGCGACGAGCCATTCGAGATGCCCCACATGACTATACTTCCGTCAGAAAAGACCTTCGACTACGTGCTTGACAACGTAGGCGCAATGCTGCCTACGCGCGACATCGTAGACGAGCGCATCATCAACGAAGTGCGCACGGGCGAGGCTTACTACGTGAAGAAGCTGCCGAAAGACAACCCCTACGGCGACCACTGGGGCATGCGCGACCGCTCGAAGAACGAGGAAGGACTCTTCAAGTACCGCCGCCTGCCGAAGGACTCTTACAAGTACGGCATTATAACCGACCCGCGCCAGATGGGCGGATACCCCGAGTACAAAGGCGAACCGCGCGTTGACACCGACGGCGACGGCATGCCCGACGACTGGGAGATAGCCAACGGCCTGAACCCCAACGACCCCTCTGACGCCAACGGTGACTGCACCGGCGACGGCTACACAAACATCGAAAAATACATCAACGGCATAAGCACCAAGGTTAAAGTAGACTGGACCGACCTTAAGAACAACTACGACACCCTGGCCGGCCGCAAGAGCCTGTATTGATTTCTTATTTAAGGAGTAAAGGAGAGAAGGAGTAAGGAGTAAAAGTAGAATAGCTTTAATCACAAGGCATATTTACTTTACTCCTTACTCCTTCTCTCCTTTACTCCTTAGAAGAAAGTTTTACTCCTTCCTCACATAATGCGGCAGCGCGCCGGGTATCACCATTGACACCTCCACGACGCCCTCCACGCGCCCGTCGGCTGCTGTCACTGCCGTCTGGTAAATCATCTTGCGCACGCCCTCCTTCTCAATCGTATAGGCGTTTGTGCCGCCCTCGGTTAGCAGCCGGCGTATTATGGCGGCCGCGCGCTCGCCGTGGCAGTCGTAGAGGCTCTTGCCTATCAGGTTGCCGTGCTTCTTGTAAGTTTCGCGCGCCTTGCGGTTCATGTAGCGTATCACGCCGTCCTTGTCGGCCGCCGTCACGGCCGACGCCATGCCCTCGGCCCAGTCAAAGTTGTTGTCCATTATCGTTTCTTGTTTTTAGTATTATTTTCAATTGCGGTGTATTTCATTGTTTATTGTTTACGGCATAGGGTTTTCATATATGTATTTCGCCAAATCTCGGACAGTTTCACCTCTTGTTTCAGGAATAATGTATTGCCAGTCCTCATAATCGGCATTGTATGATGAAAGAACTTTTCCTGATTTGCTGTATGCTGTTCCTGATTTTATATATACTTTTGACCATTCAGAGTTGAAGCACCAAAGCGTTTTATTTTCAAAAATATGATACCTTGTACCAAGGTTGTTCATTGCCTGCTTGCGTGCTTCGGGAGTGTCGTAAGTTGTTTTCACCCATACGAGATGGTTGCCGAACTCGTCTTGTATGCTTCCGTATACGTACCATGTTTCTGAATCATCTTTTCCTATTTCTATCCATTCTTGGCCTGATGCGAGCATTGGTATCAATGCTGCTAGCAGTGTTATTACAATGTTTTTCATGATGCTTTGTTTTTATTGATTGGATAATATTTGATAGTGATAAATTTGTCCGTTTTACGCTTCCTCCGCAATCCACTTGTCTATCGTCTTCGTTTCCCGGCTGAAGTTTATTCCTAATTTAATTACCTTGCGGCCGTCGGCCTTGAATGGCGCGGCGTAGCCCTTCTCGTCGATTTGGCGGATGGCTTCCTCGGCAGTGCCGTCGAGCTTGAACTCCATGACGTAGATGTATTCCTTGGTCTTGAGCACGAGGTCAACGCGGCCGTTGGCGGTGTGGTATTCCACGTTTACGTGGAAGCCCATCAGTCGGAAGACGATGAAGAGCACGTTCTGGTAGTGCACCTCGAGGTCGCGCTGCATCTCGTAGGGTATGTCGGCGTAGAAAGTGGCGAGGCGGGAGAGGAAGGCGTCGTAATCGCCGCGCTCCACGTCCATTACGAAGCGCTTTATCTCGAAGGCCGTCTTGGTGGGCGGCACGTTGGTGTAGAACGGCATGAGGTACCTGACGAAGCCCCGCTCCACCTCGTAGTTTGGGAAGCCGAGGGTGTAGAGGCCGAACTCCCGGTCGTAGTCCTTTATGGTGAGGTAACCGCTCTGGTAGATTACTGGTATGGGGTCGGTCGAGGCGGCGTCTATGCTGTTTAGCACGTCTTCCGACGTTACGTTGTGCGACATGTCGTCAAGGTCGTAGTTGTGCATCTGAAGGAGCTTTACGAGGTATGTCGGCGTGCCCGTCTCGAACCAGTAGTAGCCGAATTTCTTTTTAGCGAACGTGTTTAGCAGGCTGAACGGGTTGTACATTCCCGGGGCGTTCTCCTCGAAGTGGTAGCCGTCGTACATGCGCCGCAGCTCCTTCAGGCAGTCTGCGTAGTCCATGCCGTTGGCCTCGGCCAGCGTCTCGATGTCGTCCTTGAACTGCGCCTCAAGCTCGCTTTCGCTTATGCCGCAGATGTCGTAAAACCTGTCCCACATCGATATGTCGTTGAGGTTGTTTAGGTCGCTGAACACGCTCACCTTGCCGAACTTCGTCACGCCCGTGAGCATGGCGAAGCGTATGTCGCCGTCGCGGCTCTTGAGCGCGCCGTAAAAGGGCTTGAGCGTCTCGCGGTAGGCGTGTTGCAGCTCCTCGTTGCCGATGGCCTGGATCATGGGCTTGTCGTACTCGTCAACGAGTATGACGACCCTCTGTCCGGTCTTTTCGTGTGCGCGCTTGATTATGCCGTCGAAGCGCATTGCAAGTCCTATTTCGGCAGGATTACTGCCGTACAGCTTTTCCCATTCGGCAAGCTGTCCGTTGAGCAGGTTCTCCAAGCTTTCCGGCCGGTCGTACTTCTGCGTGTTGAGGTCGATGTGCAGCACGGGGTGGGGCGCCCAGTCGTCGGCCAGTTGGTCGATGGCAAGCCCCTTGAACAGCTCCCTCTTGCCCTCGAAGAACGCCTGTATCGTGCTGATTAGCAGGCTCTTGCCGAAGCGGCGCGGGCGGCTTAGGAAGTAATAGCTGCCCTCCGTGATGAGCTTGTACACCAACCGCGTCTTGTCAACGTAGTAGTAGCCTCCGCGGCGCAGCTTCTCAAAGTTCTGTATGCCTATGGGGTATTGTTTCATGACAGTTGTGTTTGTCTTTTGCAAAGATAATGCAAGTCGAGCGCAATACAAAATAAAAGGGAGTGAAACGGACTTTTATTTTTATTGCCGAGGCGCAGCTTATCTTATCTAAAGATACAATTTATTAAATGAAAAATGAAAAATGAACAATGAAAAATCCAATACTCTTTAAATGAAAAATGAATAATGAAAAGTGAATAATCCGATGCTCTTTTGGGTAGTGTGCAAGGTTGTGGTGATTGATTGTTATTCATACGGTTGCAGGATGCTGTCTTTTGGTCGGCAGAAGGTGGCATATTGCGCGGCGAAAGGCCGTGTTTCGCAGCGTGAAAGACCGTGTTTTGCAACGTGCTGGTTGTCAGGACGTTGCGTTGCAGATGGATTGCGCGTTACAATATTCCGCCGAAAAAGGCGTTAAATAATATGGTATGAACAACACGGACGCTGACAGCAGTTACGGCAGCATAGTTAAATACACGGGCCTGTTTGGCGGCGTGCAAGGTCTTGGCATATTGGTCGGCCTTGTGCGCACTAAGCTCGTGGCCCTGATTCTCGGTCCGGCGGGCATGGGACTGGCGTCGCTGCTGAACACGGCCGTCAACTTCCTGTCGCAGTCTACTGGGCTCGGCCTGTCGTTCGGGGCGGTGAGGCATCTGGCTGAAGTGGCCGCTGCCGGCGACCAAGGGCGCTTGCGCCGCTTCGTGCTCACCGTGCGCTCGTGGAGCATCGCGGCCGCCCTGCTGGGCACCGTGGCGTGCGTGGCGGCTTCGCCTGCGCTCAGCCTGTGGCTTTTCGGGAGTGCCGGCCATGCTTTCGACATAATGGCCTTGGCGCCGGCCGTGGGCATGGGCGCGCTCACGGTGGGCGAGACGGCCCTGCTTA
>CAJMAO010000080.1 GCA_905211345.1 uncultured Prevotella sp. | reverse complement strand
CGGCACGGTATTTTGCAAACAGTTTCGGGGCTTACGGCGGAATGGACCTGAAAGCGGAACACATAGTAATAGACGCCGACACACGCGCAGCGGCTTACCTGCGCACCCGTCCCCTGCACGACTCGCAACGCGAGGTATGCAGAGCCGACAGCACGCACAGGAACAAACCTGCCGGAGAAAAACGCCGGCAACATTCGCAGGAAACGCCACTGAAGAATACTTATCGTGACAACAACACAAAAGAGGAGGAATATCCGTATCGCTTTGAAATGGACGTGGCCATATCGGCCGACTTCGTGCGCGAACTGCTGTATTACGGCAACGAGATACGAATTGCCCAACCGGCGGCCTTGCAGGAAATGATACTTGAAGCGGCGGAAAAAACCGTTGCCGTGTACCGCAGACATTGAAAATTCCGCTGCCACCACCTCGCCGCTATGGAGATGAGATAAATCTCCACTGTTTTCTGTTTGACGTTACGCAATGGATGATTACGTTGCGCCTCTGCTGTTATCTATACCGTTGACATCGCCTACTGGGATTTGGATAGGGATATAAAAAAGTAGCAACACGCTTTAAGCGCATTGCTACTTTATTATGATGAGCGGACTGCTTGTCAGTCTTTAGGCAGCGACAGATACCACAGCTCGCCTCCTACGAGCCTGCCGTATAGGGCTGCGTCATAGCCGGTGTTGGGCGCATATCCGCGCGAAGCTATCTTGCGTGCAAGCCATTCGTTGTCTATCATGCCGTTACCCTTGTGGTTGGCAAAGCGGAGAAGATCGTAGTAACGGTTACCCTCGAAAGCTGTCTCGAGTGCGCACTCGTCGATAATAATATCTTCAACTGCGTCGATAACCTCTTCCTGCGTGATAGTTCCGTCGGCCACAGCCTGCACGATAGTAACGCGGTTCAAACTGTCGGCAAGTTCTTCCTGCCATTCCTCGGTCTGGCTCTCGGCAGCAGCGCGTTTGGCCGCGATTTTCTGTGCCACGCAACGGTCGTAAGTGTAGAGGGTGTCGCGATAGCCGCGCGTCTCGCCGCAACCGCGTCCGTGGATACCTATTACATTGTTAACGTCGGTGCGGAACTCAGACTGGCTGAAGTCGAGGAAATTGTTGACGTTAAGTTCGTTTGCCTGCGTTAAAGCGCGTACCATCTCGTCGACGCTGATGTAGTAAGCACCACCGGCCTCAGCTTCCGGCTGTATAAGATACGGAACATCTTTTGCTACCGTGTCGGTTTCGGTCATGACATTGCCGAGCGAGTCGCGCAATGCTTCGCCTGTTTCACCATCGTACAAGGTATCTATCTTTACTATATCGTGATATGCCAACGTAGGATAGTTGTCGGTAGCGATACCGTCCTTAAGTATCGAGAACGCATGCTCGGGGAAGCCTGCACGGTTGATAGCCTCGGCAAAACGCAACTGGACAAGTGCCTTGCGGTATGTACGCACTGCGTAATATGTCGAGAAACCGGTTGCATAAGCCTTGCGGCTTGCAAAATAGAAGTTCAGGCCCCTAATCGGCGTGTACTTGGTTATGAAATTGTAGTCCAAGCCCTCGATACGGTTGAGCGGAGCAGAGCCGTGAAGGCGTGCGTCACCAACTCCTTCGTAATACTCCTGCACTTCAACGCCACCGTCTTGCAGGTAGCTGCAATACAACTGTTCAGCATTGAGGTCGAGATAGTTTTTCGACGGTCCTAACTGGCGGTAGGTCTCATCGGGTGTTACGGATGTAGAACCACTACCTACTGTACCGGAAGTTGTAGAAGTTCTGAAGCCGTAGATGTTAGCAATCTGGGTGAAGATAGTACCGTTTGCCGTACTTGCCGCACCGGGCACCAAAGCGATGACTTCATCGCCGGTAGAGCCGACCGAATAGCTCGAAAAGAGGTTTATCCATGTACCACCCGGCATGTATGAAGTGTTGGATTCGCCTATCATCTCACTGAAGAACATGTTGCTTGCAGGCATCGACGACGCTTCTTCCCTCAAGAAGGTGTAGTACATCGCAGCAGCTTTCTTATACTCGTTCTGCATGAGGTAGAGGTCTGCCATTACGAGCGGCACCGGAAGGAAACACGAACGTGCGGGGATAGACACGCTACCGTTGCCAAATGAACCGTAAGAAGGATAGCCCTGCGTGCCGCTGGTGAGATACTGTATCTCATAAGCGCGATACAGGCCGGCCTCGGAAAGGAGGGTTGCTATGTTGTCCTTCGAAATTCGAGGAGCGTTCTTGTCGAGCTCGATACCTTCGGTACTGCTTTCTACCGGTTCGGTAACGAAAGGCACGCTGCCGTAGTTGTTTACGAGCTGCATGTACGTCCAAGCTCTGATAGCCTGAACTTGTGCCCATTCCTTCTGCATATATTTGTACTGGTCTTTTACAGCGCCCGAGTCGCAGTTATGCAGGTAGAAGTTGCACTGGTTTATCACATTGTAATAATCTGCTGCCCGCAAAATCGCATAATCGCCGTCAAGCTGATCTTCAAAATTGAACAGGTGGCTTATGGAGTCGCTGGTGTACTCGGTTGTAGCAACCAAATCGCCGCGGGTCTCGCCGAGAATGACATTACGCTCTGCTATGTTCTGAACACTTTTGAGAATGCCGAGGTATGAATAGATAGTATCGGTACCGTTTTTCTCAGCGTAGCGTTCCAAGTCAGGCGTTAGCATATCGGAACATGAGGAAGCTCCGAAAAGTACGCCGGCGAACAACAATACTGGTAATATAAATTTATTTTTCATCTTATTCAAATTTTACAAGTTAAGCGTTACACCGAAGTTGCAATTGAAGCTCTGAGGCAGATAACCTGCGTCGATTCCTTGATAGAGAACACTGTTGCCTACGGAAACTTCAGGATCTTCGCCCAAGTATTTGCTTATGGTAAATACATTGTTTACTTCACCGAATACCGTGATACCTTGCAACCAGCTTAATGACAAAGGCAGTTTGTAGGTAAGACGAACTTTCTTGAGCTTGAGGTATGAACCGTCTTCAATCCAACGGTCGGAGAAACGTTCGTTGTTAACCCACTCGTCGCTTGTTGTGCTCATTACGCGCGGAACATCGGTTTTCTGGCCATCATAAGTCCAACGGTTAACCAACGCCGTTGTCTGGTTCCAAACCGTATTGCCCTGCTCGAGTTGTGCACGCTGGTAGTTGTAAATATCGTTACCCAAGGAGTACTTGAAGTTTACATCCAAGGTAAAATGTTTCCAACTGAGCGATGTGAATATGTTACCGTAAATATCAGGATTGGGGTCACCTATCTTGACCATATCGGCTTCGCTTATCCAACCGTCACCGTTTACATCGACGAAGTGAACATCGCCGGCTTTGAAGTCGCGCGAAGGATTACCTGTAACGCCGGTAGGATATTTGAGGTAGCCGTACTTGCCGGCCGTTGAAGCCTCTGCGTCGCTCGAGAACACGCCCTTGGTCTTGTAACCGTAGAATACTCCGGCAGCGTATCCTGTTGCGGTAAGAACATTGTCCTGTCCGTATACAGAAGAGGTGTATCCTTTTATAGTCTTATAGATTCCTGCCCTCTGGCCATTCTCGTCGAGATTGTAAAGGCGAATTACGTCGGTAGAAGGAAGTTCCTTGATTTCATTCTTGTAGTGGCCCAAGGAGAATCCTGCCTGCCACTTCCAATCTTTTGTATTCAGGAGAACCGCGTTGAGAGAAACTTCAGCACCGATGTTGCTGAGCTCACCTTCGTTCGTCCACATGTTTGCAAGACCGGTTATGTAGCTGACCTCTTTCTTAGTCAAAAGGTTTGTTACCTTGTTGTAGAAGAATTCTCCACCGATTGACAGGCGGTTGTTGAAGAGGTTTGCCTGCAAGCCTACATTGAAGCGGTGGTTGGTTTCCCAACGAATCTTCGGGTTCGCGATATTTGCGAGCTGAAGTCCGGTTGCCGTATTAAGGAACTTGATGTTCTCAAAATATGTGCGGGCTGCATAGTAGTCGATGTTGTCGTTTCCGCTTTCTTCGTATCCTGCGGTGAGTTTAAGGTAGTTCACCCAATCGGCTTTGAACCAGTCTTCGGAAGAGATGAGCCAGCCTGCCTGGATTGACGGGAACAGACCCCAGCTTACACCGAACAGTTTTACACCGCCGTCGGCTTCTTCACCGAAGCGTGAAGACGATTCCATCGTAACGAGTCCGTTCAGGAAATAACGGTTCTTGTAGTTATAGCTTGCGTTAAGATAGTATGCCATGTTAATCCACGTGTCGTTCGTACCTCCGTAAGAAAGGTAGCTGAGGTTGTAGGAAAGGTTAGGCATTTTATCGTTAGAGTTGTTATAACCGCTTGCGTAGCTGTTGCTGTAAGTGTAGTTCGACAAACGCATTCCGCCGAATACATTAAGATAGTGTTCAGCCATCTGCTTCTTCCAGTCAATGCGGAAGTCGTTGAAGATAGTCGTCTCTTTTCCGAACATAGACTTGATAGAGCTGCTCACCGTACCTAATCCCTCGATGAAACGTTCGGGAGTACCGTTGTACGGGAGGTAGTACTTCTCACTCGTACGGTTGAGGATGTAGCTGAAACGATCCGAAATAGTAAGTTCGGGCGTTATCTCATACCTTGGTGCTACGTTGAGAAGGAACTGTGTCTGCTCCTGGAAGTTCTTGTTGTTTCCTTTACCGTTGCGGAGAATCCAATAAGGATTGGCCAAAGCATAGTCCTCATAGTTCGACGCAAAGGTAAACGGGTTGGGCGAATCGCTGAAGTATTTTCCCGAATATACGTTGCGGTCCTGTGTAAGAACATTCTTCTTTGCAACGGGGTCCCAAGTTACCACGTATGTGTACGGGCTGAGGAAAGGAGCCTGTATCAAACCGAGCACGTTGGGCGACGCGATGTTGTCAGCGTTGTAGTTTTCAGCCCATCCGTTGTCGCGGAGATTGTAGGACACACGGCCGTAAGCAAGGTCGAATGCGGTGTACAGGTTGTCGAGCAACTTGATGTCGGTGTTGAAGCGCAGGTTCAGGCGGTCGAACTTGTTCATCCTTGCGGAAGCGTCGGCCACTGAATAGCCCAGCGAAAGGTTGTACATTGCAACTTCGTCACCACCCTGTACGTTTATCTTGTAGTTCTGCGTGTAAGCTGTGCGGTACAGTTTATCCGACCAATCGGTGTTGTTGTGATAAAGCGGATAGTAAACGTAGCTCGGGTCTTCGTTAAGGAAGCCGATATGGAAGTTGTCGCTCTGGTCCTCGGAGTCCTTGTAAGTTCCCACGAGTTCGCTGAGGTAGCTGCGGTACTGGTTGGCATTCATAACGCTCGTGTACGAAGGCGTGGTTTCGAATCCGCCGTAAATGCGGGCGTTGATTCGTGTTGCCATGCTGGTTCCGCGGCGGGTTGTTATTATCACTACGCCGTTTGAGCCTTTGGAGCCGTAAAGCGCAGTTCCGTTTTTGAGCACCTGCACGTCGGCAATGTCGTCAACGTCGAGCATGCTGAGGATATTGTTTACGAAGCCTTGGTGAATTGTACCGCGATCGTACTGCATATCCCATTCTACTCCGTCCACTACAACCAGCGGCTGTGCGTTCGTGTTAAGAGAGTTTATACCGTTGATGAACATGGCCACGCCCTGAGCGGGAGTACCTCCGCGCGAAATGGTGCGTACCGATGAGTTCAGCTTGTTTTCCAAATCACCCTCTACCGTAAGTGCGGAAGAGTTTTCGATTTTTGCTTCGCTTACCGAGAAAATGCTTGTGCCGTCCTTGTATAGTTCCTTAAAGTGGGTGGTATACAATTTGGCGTCCTGTCCCGTTTCGCCTTTTATGGGAATTTGCATTCCGTTGTAGCCCGATACCGATATATATAATGCGGTAACGAACTTGGGAACGGAGATGGTATAAGCACCGTTTTCGTCGGTCATGGCGGTATAATAGCTGTTGCTCAGAGCCTGCACGCGCACGCCGGCCATGGCTTCGCCTGTTGCGGCATCGTATATTTTACCGCTGACGCTTTTCATCTCATAGGTCGGAAGAACGACCTTCTTTACTTTTTTCTGAACTGTGTCTTCGAGCATTTCCTCCTCTGCGGATATGTCGTCTTGTGCTAACAGGATATTAGTTCCTGATAACATGAAAAGACATAAAGAGGCACGCAAAGCCCAATGCATCAGTTGTTCTATTCTATTATCTTTCATTTGTCTTTAGTTTTAGTTAACAAGAACTCGGTTAATCATCTTTTCCTACGAACAAGAAACAGTCGATGTAAAGTGCGGGGTCGAAGTCTGCGCGCTGTTGTGCTGTGCGGATTACCGACTTCAGCTCAATCATCGGGTAGCTTGGCTCGGCGCCCTGGAAAGCATACGGGAACTCGAAGTCTCTGAACAGAAGGATCGTATCGACTACGCCTGCGCGTGTCTCGAAGTAACCCGAACCGTCGAGTTCATTAACCGCGGCTTGGGTGATGTCGCGGCCCGTGCGGTCGTTGTAGTCGTATGTAAGCGTTGCTTCAAAACGGTTACGCTTGGTTACCGAATCGGGCTGGTTTGGAAGGTTCATGTTCAGCGGAACCATTACTACGTATATGTCGTATTTGCCCGACTGGATATTGGGTATTTTGAAACTTACCGTAGGCTGCGAAGCCGACGACGAGCCGGGGAAGTAGCGGAAG
>CAJMAO010000079.1 GCA_905211345.1 uncultured Prevotella sp. | reverse complement strand
GGAAAGACAAACACTTTCCGCCGCCCTTTTTATTTTTTACGTAATGAATAAATACTTCCAGCCGTACGCATCAGCGTCAGGTACATAACATCCTGACATTCAGGGCATTATAAAAGGCCGTCTTTTAGCGTGTAAAAGACGGCCTTTCAGCGTGCGGTTAATGGCCTTTTACAAAGCGAAAGGCCATGTATTACAATGACTCCAACATTCTCTTAATCACCACCTCGGCCGAAATCTCACGGTTGGCAGCCTCGGGAATCACTAGCGAGTTGGGGCTTTCTATCACGTCGTCGGTAACAATCAGGCCGCGGCGCACGGGCAGACAGTGCATGAACTTGCCGTTATCGGTCACGGCCATGTGGGCCGCGTCTATAGTCCACGACATGTCCTTGGATATTATCTTACCGTAATCGGCCTTGCGGGTGACACCCGGGCAGCTCCAGTTCTTCGCGTAAACGAAATCCGCTCCTTCCAAAGCCTTCATCTGGTCATACTCAACTTTGGCGCCACAGGTGAATTTCGGGTCAAGCTCATAGCCCTCGGGGTGGGTTATTACTAGGTCTACGTCGGCGGCCTGCATCCACTGTGCGAACGAGTTTGGCACGGCCTGCGGCAGGGCACGGCAGTGGGGCGCCCACGTAAGTACGACCTTCGGGCGCGCCTTGGTCTTGTGCTCCTCTATCGTTATAAGGTCGGCGAACGCCTGTAGCGGATGCACCGTAGCCGTCTCCATTGCGAACACGGGGCGGCCGCTGTACTTTATGAACTGCCGGAGCACCGTCTCCGCATAATCATATTCGCGGTCGGTCAGTCCGGCGAACGAGCGCACCCCTATCATGTCGCAGTAGCATCCCATCACCGGTATGGCCTCAAGCAGGTGCTCGCTCTTGTCGCCGTCCATTATAACCCCTCGCTCGGTCTCCAGTTTCCATGCGCCGGCGTTCACGTCGAGCACGATGACGTTCATGCCAAGATTCTGCGCGGCCTTCTGCGTGCTGAGGCGTGTGCGCAGACTGTTGTTGAAGAAAATCATCAGCAGCGTCTTGTCCATGCCCAGTTGCCGGTACTTGTATCTGTCCTTCTTTATCTCCTGCGCCTCGGCTAGAGCCTGCTTCAGGTCGCCGAGGTCTTCTACGTTGATGAATGTTCTCATTTGGTTTTGGTGTTTTATTTTATATTGGAGTTAAAGAAGCTAAGGAAGTTAAATAAGTTAAAGACATATAACGTGTCTTTTGGAGGCAAGCCAAGTATCGAGTCTATTGTCTTTAACCTCTTTAACTTCCTTAACTACTTTAACTTCTGAAAAAGTTTCATTCCCTCACTTGTCCTTCCCCCTCTATCAGCCATTTGTATGTTGTCAGTTCTTCTAGGCCCATCGGTCCGCGCGGCCCCAACTTCTGTGTGCTGATGCCTATCTCGGCTCCGAGGCCGAACTGGGCACCGTCGGTAAAGCTCGTAGGCGCGTTCCAATACACGCAGGCGGCGTCAACCGCGGCTTGGAATTCGCGCGCCCGGGCCTCGTCCTGTGTTATTATGCACTCGCTGTGGCCCGAACCGTAACGGGCGATGTGCTCCAGCGCCGCCCCGATTGACGGCACTGTCTTTACCGCCAAGGCATAATCCATGAACTCCGTGCCGTAACTTTCGGCCGTGGCATGGCGCAACAAGGCCGACGGATAACGGCCGTCCAAGGCCGCGTAGGAGTCATCGTCGGCGTAAACCACGACATTGCTCCCCGCCAACGGGCTGCAAACGGCATACAGGTCGGCCAGTCTCGAACGGTGGATGATGAGGCAGTCCAACGCGTTGCACACGCTTACGCGCCGCGTCTTGGCGTTGTTGACAATGCGGCTTCCCATAGCCGTGTCGCCATACTCGTCGAAATACGTGTTCACCACGCCCGCCCCGGTCTCTATCACGGGCACTCTGGCCGTATCGCGGACAAACTCTATCAGCTTTTTTCCGCCCCTAGGGATGCACAGGTCAACATACCCCACGGCCGAGAGCAGTTCAGCCGTGGCCTCGTGCGTGGCCGGCAGCATCTCGGCCACCGAACCTCCGCACACGCCCTCGCGCTCAAGCACGTCGTGGATAAGGTCCATTATGGCACGGTTTGACCGTTCGGCGTCGCGTCCTCCTTTAAGGATGCAGGCGTTGCCTGACTTGAAACAAAGTGAAAACACGTCAAAACTGACATTCGGCCGGGCTTCGTAGATTACGCCGACAACGCCGAACGGCACGCTGACGCGCCGCAAGCGCAATCCGTTAGGCAGCGTCCTAGTGTTGCTTACACGGCCGAGCGGCGACGGCAGCCCTGCCACATGGCGCATGTCTTGGGCTATTGCCGCAAGACGGGCCTCGGTTAGCTGCAAGCGGTCATACAGCGGATTAGAGCGCTCCATGCGGCTCAGGTCGTCGGCATTGGCGGCCAGCAATCCTGCCTTATGCTCCATCACGGCATCGGCCATACGGCAAAGCACCTTGCTCCTTGCCTCGTCAGTGACGAGCGCAAGCCGCCCGGCGGCCTCTTTCACACGGATGAATATTTCTTCATACTGCATTGTCATAATTATTACGGTATGTCATTTTTACTGTAGTCATTCGCCTCCGGCGGTACGCGCCGCAGGCACAAACTCGGTATGGGGCGTGCTCCCGGGGCGCAACATGAGGCCGGGCAGTATGCCGTCCCGCCGCCCGTCGGCTATTATCACACGTATCCCGCCTGCGGCCGTGCTCATGGCAATGCCGCACTTGGCCGACATCCCGCCGCGCCCGAAAGAGCTCTTGCCGCTCGTGACGTAACGGCCTACATCGTCGCCGGGCGCCACCTTGGCTATAAGCCGGGCCGAAGAATCGCCTGGCCGGCCGTCATAAAGGCCGTCGACGTTGCTTAACAGTATGAGCGTATCCGCCCGCATCATCTGCGCCATAAGGCCCGACAGCTCGTCGTTGTCGGTAAACATCAGCTCGGTTACGCTGACAGTGTCGTTCTCGTTGACCACCGGCATCACGCCGTTTTCTATCATCACCTCCATGCAGGCGCGCAGGTTGGAATATTCGCGGGGCGAAGTGAAGTTTTCCTTCACGGTTAGAACCTGGCCTATTTTTATGCCGTACTCACGGAAAAGGGTGTAATACGTGTTGACGAGCTTCACCTGTCCCACGGCCGAATACAGCTGGCGTTGCTCCACGCTGTCAAGACCCGGGTCGTAACCAAGTTCTCCACGACCCGACGCCACGGCTCCGCTCGACACCAATATCACCTCATGGCCATGGCCGCGAAGCCACGCAAGCTGGTCGACAAGCGACGACACGCGCGTAATGTCGAGCTTGCCGTCGTCGCGCGTGAGCACGTTACTGCCAACCTTAACCACTATTCTTTTCGGCATGTTTGTTTATTTTATGGTTAAATAAGGAAGATACGTCGGAGAAGCCAAAAGCCAAAATCCCTGCCGTCAGGCGGCGTTTTGTGAGCATTGCGGCAACGGCTAAAGTCCTTTCCGTATCCCATTGATTATCAACACATTGCCACCAGCCTTGCAAAAGGTGGCCTTTTGGCCTGCGAAAGACGGTCTTTCATCCCGTAAAAGGCCGTCTTTTAGGAGATAAAAGACGGCCTTTTGCAAAACAGCCTGTGACAATCAACTTTCCCACGCTTCATTATTCACTGTCTTTTCCGGCTGTCCTTGTCGCGTATCTCCACACGGCGTATCTTACCGCTGATGGTTTTCGGGAGCTCGTCTACGAACTCTATTATGCGCGGATACTTGTAAGGCGCGGTCTCATGCTTCACATGGTTCTGGAGCTCTTTTACCAAGTCGTCGCCCGCCTTGTCCTTCCACTCCTTGCCAAGCACCACCGTGGCCTTGACCACCATGCCGCGAATATCGTCGGGCACGCCCGTTATGGCACACTCGACAACGGCCGGATGGGTCATCAGCGCGCTCTCAACCTCGAACGGCCCTATACGATAGCCGCTGCTCTTTATCACGTCGTCTATGCGGCCTTCAAACCAATAGTAGCCGTCCTCGTCGCGCCACGCAAGGTCGCCGGTGTGGTAAACGCCGTCGTGCCATACGTTGCGGGTCTTCTCCTCGTCACGATAGTAGCCCTTGAACAGGCCGAGCGGCTTGCCCTTTTCGGTATGTATCACTATCTCGCCTTTCTCTCCGTCCTCGCAGGAAGAACCGTCGGGGCGCACAAGGTCGATGTCATACTGCGGGTTGGGCATGCCCATGCTGCCGGGCTTGGGCGTCATCCAAGGCATCGTGCCTAGCGTCATGGTCGTCTCGGTCTGGCCGAAACCCTCCATCAGGCGTATGCCCGTAAGCTCGTAAAACCTGTCGTAAACGGCCGGGTTGAGCGCCTCTCCGGCAGTGCAGCAGTAGCGGAGCGAAGACAAGTCGTACTTGGAGAAGTCTTCGTGTATCATAAAACGATAGACCGTAGGCGGCGCGCAAAGCGACGTTATGCGGTATTGCTCTATCTTACGCATTATCTTGTCGGCCGTAAACTTCTGGTGCTCGAACACGAAAACTGCGGCCCCTGCGAACCACTGCCCGTACAGTTTGCCCCACGCGGCCTTAGCCCAGCCGGTGTCGGCCACGGTCAGGTGGATGCTGTCTTCGCTCAGGTTGTGCCAGAAAGAACCCGTAGTGATGTGTCCTAGCGGGTAAGTGAAGTCATGGGCAACCATCTTCGGCTCGCCGCTGGTGCCGCTGGTGAAGTACAGAAGCATCGTGTCGCCGTTGTCGTTAACATGCTCAGGGCGCGTAAACGGCGGAGCGGCGGCCCACTCCTTCTGCCAGTCGTGGAAACCTTCAGGCACGTCAGGGCCTATGCTGACAAGCGTCTTAAGCGTAGGGCTGTCCTTCTTGGAGTCGGCAACCTGCTTCAACACGTATTCATCGCCTACGCAAATTATCGCCTTAACGTCGGCGCACGTGTTGCGGTACACTATGTCGTGCGTGGTAAGCATGTGGGTGGCGGGCACAGCCACGGCTCCTATCTTATGCAGGGCGAGCACCGAAAGCCAGAACTCATACCTGCGTTTGAGTATCAGCATGACCACGTCTCCACGGCCTATGCCCAAAGTCTGGAAATAAGAAGCGGCGCGATCGCTCTGCTCCTTGATGTCCTTGAAAGTGAAGCGCACGCAGTCATCATCGTCGTCCGTCCACAGAAGGGCCAGTTTGTCGGGCTTTTCCTCCGCCCATACGTCCATCACGTCGTAAGCGAAGTTAAAGTTGTCGGGCACCATGAAGTGCAGGTTTGCCCTAAAATCCTCAACCGACGTGAAATTTGTCTGTGTCAAAAATCTTTCTATCATAATACTAATGCCTATTTATTTTTTAAGGAGTAGAGGAGTAAGGAGGTAAAGGAGTAAGTAGAAATGCCATACAAATGGAGCGATTTACTTACTCCTTTACTTCTTCTCTCCTTACTCCTTGAACTCAAATTATCACCGCCAAGAACCTCACGGCCTTACCGTCAAGGGCGCGCATACAGTGGGGTTGCGAAGCGTCGAAATAGATACTGTCGCCCTCGCCCAGCACAAGCACCTTCTTGCCTACGGTGATTTCAAGGCGGCCTTCTATCACGATGTTGAACTCCTGGCCGTCATGCGAGTTCTTTTCAAGCGGCGCACCCTCGGGCTTAGGCTCCACAAGCACCATGAAAGGCTCGGCCTTACGGCCGCGGAAGCCGCTCGCAAGGCTCTGGTACTTGTACGCCTTGCGCCGCTCAACACTCACGCCCTGCCCCTTGCGGGTAAGGTAATAGGCGTTCATGTGAGGCTCAACGCCGAACATCAGCACGTCAAAGCCAATGCCGTACTTTCTTGATATCTTCTGCATACTGCTTATAGAGAGTTCGCTCTCGCCGTCCTCGGCCTTGAGATATGCCTCAAGCGAGATGCCGCACAGGTCGGCCACGTCTTGCGCCGGGATGTCGAGCACCTCGCGCAACCCCTTCAGCCGCTCTCCTATTTGTTTTATCGCATCTTCCATTTAGAAACCGTTTTAGTTATAATTTCGACAAAAGTACAAATAAAATATTATAAAACGAAACTTTTGGAAGAAAAAAGTTATTTTTCTCCAATACTGCTATTATACCACAAGCAGCCTTCGTTTTACAAACGATTTCAACACACGCAAACGACGGCATGCCACACTCGCCACAGTCGCCCTTATTCCGACATAAAACAAAAGGCCGTCAATCGGCTTGCAAAAGGCCGTCTTTTGCAAGCCGATTGACGGCCTTTTAGAGACTAAAAGACGGCCTTTTGCAAAGCGTCCGGCAACCGTCTGACAATCAGAGTGTTATGTTTGGGCAAAACGGCAATGCCGTCATCCCTTCAATCCGCGTATCACCGCGCTGCTGAAACCGGCGTCTTCCATTGCGTTCAGTCCACGAATGGTGAAGCCTCCGGGCGTGGTCACATTGTCGATTTCCGCCTCGGGATGGTTGCCGTTGGCCTGAAGCAGGGCCACCGCGCCCTTCATAGTCTGCAACACAAGGCGTCGCGCGGCGGCGGCCTTGAAGCCAAGCTCTACGCAACCTTCCATTGAAGCCCTGACGTAACGCATAGCGTAAGCTATGCCGCACGAAGCCTTGACAACGGCGTCAAGCTGGCGTTCCTCTACGACAAGAGTGTCGCCAACGGCGGCAAACATGTCTTTCATACGCTCAACAGCCCCGGCATCGGGAACGTTGACTGGCAGGATGTAAGTCATCGAACAACCTATGGCTATGGCAACGTTGGGTATGGCGATGAATATCTGCGGCAAGCCACCGTCCTCACGGGCGAGAAACGCTTTCAGACTGTCGCCGCTTACGCCGGCCGCCACCGACAATACTGTCT
>CAJMAO010000078.1 GCA_905211345.1 uncultured Prevotella sp. | reverse complement strand
GGCCTTACGGCGGGCCTCCGCCTCGGCACGCGCCTTGGCTTTGGCTATCTCCTCGGCCACAAGGCGGTCAATCTTGGCGTTCAGCTCGGCGTCCTTTTTACGCTGCTCGGAAAGTATGTTAAGTATCGTTTTCTGCTGGCGTTGCAGGCTGTTCACCATTTTTTGCTGCTCCTGCTGCTTGCCTTGCAGCGACGCCTGCTCCTGCCTGCCTTTGCTGAGAAGGCTGTTCTTCTGGCTGCGCACGCGCTGCAGCTCCTTATTTTTGGCTTCTATCTGCCGTTGCTTGGCCTGCACCATCTCGCCCTGCGACCGCTGGTAGGCGGCGTACTCGCGTACAAAACGCAGGCGGCGGTACATCTGGGCGAAGTTTTTCGCGCTGAATATGAACATCAGCTTATCCTGCACCGTGCGCTTGGCGGCAAGGTAACGCATCGACTTAACATATTTCGCCTTACGCTCCGACAACTGCTTCTCGAGCGTGGCTAGCTGGCTCTGCAGCATGTTTATGTTGCCGTCGAGGCGCGTTATCTCGCTTTGTATGGTGTCGATGGCCTTCTGGTGGCGGTCAATCTCCGAATTAAGCGTCATCAGGTTGCCCAGCCTTTTCTTCACGTCGGCCTTATTGGCGCGCAACAGGCGTTCCTGCTGCTTTATCTTGCGCTGTACTCCGGCGCGCTGGTTACGCAGTCCTTTGATTGACGAATTTGAGTAGTTGGCGGTGCTTTTCTTCTTTGCCTTTGAGCGTTTTTTCGCCACACTCGTGGTTTTTGCCTTCTTCCTCGTGGTCTGTTTCTTCGTCTGCGAAAAAGAGGGAAAGACAAGCGCCGTAGCTAAAAATAATATAAGGAGTCGTTTCATTTACATTTTCAAAAGTCGGTTCATCAAGTCTGTCACGCTCACCTGGCTGTATTTGTCAGACACCGAGGTATAAGTCTCCCAATCGCCGGCAGTATCAATGTCGTTAAGCGATATATTGACACTCATTCTCTTGCCGTTTTTCACCGCGTCGCTTTTCATCATCAGCGTTATGTCGGTAGGGAATTTCTTACTCCCTAAAGGCTTGAACGAGCCGTAATTACATGTCACGGTAGTCTTACCTGACGACTTTCCGCTGTATGTTACGTCAACGGAACGTATCTGTCCGCTGGTCTTGTCCGCGTTCCAACGGTACTCCATGCTGCCCCGCTTCAGCGATACTATGGTATTGGCAACGGCGTCATTGAACGTCACACCAAACTTTTTCAACGAAGAATCAGTGATTTTCTGCTCGCCGGGCACGAACAGCTGGTTCCAAAACAAGGCTTGCAGCGCATAAAAGTCAAGCCCGTTTTTCCGCAAGAAGTCAACATCGGCGTAACTGGCCTTAACATATTCCTTGTTGATACGGTCCATAAGAAGCACATAATCCTTGGCAAACTCAAGGCGTCCCACCTCCATAAGGCCGAACGGAGTGAGCTGTATGCGTATCACCTCGTCTTTTTTCATCCTCAACGAACCGCTCACCGACAGGTCTTTTGACCCCGTATGAATCGTAAACTTGATTTTTGACGCAATGTTGCGGGTATAGACTTCGTTGTCATAAACCTTACGCATAAAGTCGATATTGCGTTCATCGACAGACACTCCAGCCTTCGCCATGCCTGTAGCTGATGTCGAACCGTCTATTAAAGTCTTCTTCGAGCCGCACGAAACAAGCAAGAGCGACATCGCAAGAAGCGCCATGCAGCATGACAGCTTGCCGTTATTCTTCCACATATTTCTTTAGTTTTATTTTCCTTCTTATTGCCTTATCGTTTTCAGAACCGGCATCCAAAGCTTCCTGCCAATACCTCAACGCGCCGCCAATGTCGCCGTTCATGGCATGAATATCACCTGCGTGTTCGATTATTACAGCACTTTTCGTTGTGTCATTCTCAAGCGCCATGTCGGCATATTGCTGCGCCTCGGCATATTTCTTTTGCCTGAACAGTATCCAAGCGTAAGTATCTAAGAACGTAGGATTATCCGGTTCGGCCTGCACCGTGCGGTAACTCATCTGCGCGGCTTTCTCCAACTGTTGGTTTTCCTCAGACAAATAGTAAGCGTAGTTGTTAAGGCAGCCTAGGTTGTCGTCCTTCCATTGCAAGCAGGAATCATAGGCGGCGTAAGCCTCATTGGCGCGTCCTTTGTCGTGAAGGATGTCGCCTATGAGTGCATACATGTCCGAGGCAAGCTCTGCGTTGCTCTGTCCGTCGGCCTGACTGACGCCCCTACGGAACACGTCGAGCGCGCTGTCGTCATCGTCTTTTTGCACATAAGCGAAACCAAGGAAATAATAAAACGCCATTTCATCAGGGTTATAGTCTATAGCTTGGCGTGAAAGCTCGGCTACCCTGTCGAAGTCTTGCTTCATCCATTCGGCCTGTATGAGCTGCAACCGGGCGGCGGCATTGTCGGGAGCAATGGCTAGCACCGTTTCAAGCACACGTGAGATAGAATCTTGCGGCATACGTTTCAGCGTCATATAGGCTGCATAAAGCTCGGCCATGTCGGCCGTTTCCTGCGGCCGGGCGAGTATTTTCCTGAACAGGTCGAGCACTTCCGTGCTGTCACCACCATGCTTTTCGTTGTCAGCCACAACCTGACGCATCAGTGTCATCTTGCTTTCCACAGGAGTCTTAGTGTCAACCAACAAGGTCTCCTGCAACGAGTCTGCCCGTAAGACCTGCCCTGTAGTGCGGAAATAATCGACCATCGACATGCGAGCCATGACGTTCTCAGGGTCGGCCTGCAACACTTCGGCATATTGCCGGCCAGCCTCGTCGGGCTTGCCGTTCTGCAACAACCAGTTGCCCATCATCACCCTGTAGTTCATATCGTTAGGATATTTCTCCGACATGGCTTTCAGCTCGTTGAATTCTTCCTGTTTCTTACCCTGCAGGGAGTACACGCGCATCTTGGCAAGCGTAAGGTCTTCGTTCTCTCCTTCAAGTGTCTCGATGCGCTCGAGCACTTTTATCATGTTGTCATAATCTTTCTGCCGGCCGTAAAGCTGGGCTAAAATGTCAAGCACATCTGAACGCTCAGGACAGTTCTTGGCCAGCTTTTCGTATGCCTTAGTGGCCTCGCCTAGGTTGTTCATGCTTATGTATCCCGCCCCGAGGCGCTCAAGATAGGCGTTATTATAAGGATTAAGCTCCGAAGCTTTCTTAACATCAGCCATGGCGACAGTGTCGCTTTCAAGTATGCCGTCATAGAAAGAAAGCATGAAATAAGCCTCTGCTGCATTGGGATTGATGTCAAGGCAATGGCGCAAAAGATCGTAGGCGGCATCGAAATGGCCGCCCACCTGCTGCTTCACGGCCTCGAGGTAATACACCCTGAAGCGTAGGCTGTCGTTATGGCTCAATGCCGGAAGACGCACGGCGGCCACCCCTGACGCGGAGCCGGACGGCACAGACGACTGCTGAGAGCCGCAACCCACTAGGGCGATAGCCGCCGACAGGCACGCTAAAAAGCAAGAAACTAACCTAAACATAATCTTATCCGTATAAAGCAAAGATTGTCATTTCACTCCCGTATGGCCGTAGCCGCCGGCACCGCGCTCTGTCTCGTCAAGCTCAACTACTTCGGCGAAGGCGGCCGTCTCATGCCGCGCGATTACCATTTGGGCTATACGTTCGCCGTCGTTTACGATGAAATCGCTGTCGGACAAGTTCACCAGCAGTACCATTACCTCGCCACGATAGTCGGCATCGATAGTTCCCGGAGAGTTCAGCACGGTTATGCCATGCTTCAAGGCAAGACCGCTGCGCGGACGAACCTGCGCCTCAAACCCTTCAGGCAGGGCCATGTAAAGTCCTGTGGGAATGAGCTTTCGCTCCATAGGGCGCAACGTTACGGGAGCGTCGATATTGGCGCGCAGATCCATACCAGCACTCTGCGGCGTGGCGTAAGCAGGCAGCGGATGATGCCCGCGGTTGACAACCTTCACTTGTATCATCTTTGTCCTTTTATTTATTATAAGGTGCAAAAGTAACGAATAATATTCAGATAAAGGATGTTTTTATCGCTAAAAAGAAAGAAATTAGCCATTTTTAGATTACTTTTGCGGCGCAAGTATTTTTAAGAAGGGAAGGAGTGAGGAGTAAAGTAGTAAGTAGAAATGCCTTGAAGAGTAAAATACAAGTAAGCCTGTTACAAGCAGTTATATTTCCTCAACATTATTAAGGGAAATACATTTCCACTTACTCCTTTACTCCTAACTCCTCCAACAATAAACAAAAAAATGATGATTTGGGAAAAACTTATATCCAACAAGCGGCTCGGGCAGGAGTACCGCCACTCTGAACGCCACGACGAGCGCCCCGAATTCAAGCGTGACTATGACCGGCTGATATTCTCTGCGCCGTTCAGAAGGATGCAGAACAAGACGCAAGTATTCCCTCTGCCGGGCAGCGTCTTCGTACACAACAGGCTGACCCACAGTCTCGAGGTGGCCAGTGTAGGGATGTCGCTTGGCAACGACGTGGCCAACGCCATAATGAAATCACGCCCCGAACTCAAACATACGCTGTTTCCGCAGATAGGAACAATAGTAAGCACGGCATGTCTCGCCCATGACATGGGCAACCCTCCGTTCGGACATTCGGGCGAGAAAGCCATACAGACATTCTTCACCGAAGGCGCAGGCTGCATGTTGAAAGACAAGGTAAGCCCCGGGTTCTGGGCTGACATAACCCATTTCGAGGGCAACGCCAACGCCTTTCGCCTGTTGGCCCACCGCTTCAAAGGACGGCGCGAAGGCGGATTCGTGATGACCTACACAACACTGGCATCGATAGTGAAGTACCCTTTCGCGTCGACATTGGCGGAAAACGGGCACGGCAAATTCGGCTTTTTCACTTCGGAAAGCGGCATTTACAAGAAAATCGCGGATGAATTGGGCATAAAGCGCAAGTCGGCCGAAGGCCAGCCGTTGGAATACGCGCGACACCCGTTAGTGTATCTGGTCGAAGCCGCCGACGATATTTGCTACGAAATAATGGACATCGAGGACGCACACAAGCTGAAAATCGTGTCATACGATGACACGGAGCGTCTTTTCCTAGGTTTCTTCGATGAAAAAGCACAAGACAAGATACGGCAAAGAATAAAGGACGAAGGCATCACCGACGAGAATGAGCGCGTGGTTTACATGCGTGCCTGCGTAATCGGCGCACTTGAAAGGGCGTGCGTAGATACATTCGTCTGCCATGAAAACGACATTTTGGAAGGGCGATTTAAAGGCGGACTGGTTGACAACATGGAACCAAGACTGGCCGAAGCCTACCAAAAATGCGCCACCTTATCAAAGGATAAGATATACAAAAGCAAACCTGTACTTGACGTGGAACTGAGCGGTTACCGCATAATGGCCACACTCATGGAGGCTATGGTCGATGCCGCGTGCAACCCCACGCGCTTCTACTCGCGACAGTTGATAAGCAGGGTGAGCAGCCAGTACGACATCGACTCGCCCGACTTGGAGACACGCCTGATGGCCGTTATCGACTATATAAGCGGCATGACCGACGTTTACGCCCTCGATGTGTACCAGAAAATCAACGGCATAAGCCTGCCGATTGTGTGACATCGCAAACCGGTTAACAACCTGCAGAAAAAGGACAACGACATGCGCCAAGCCTTTCAGCAAGCGGCCGTACAATGTTTTTCCTGCGAAAAGCAAAAGGAACGCCCTTAATGAGCGTTCCTCTTTTGTCTCTTGCCTGCATCACTCACACGTAAGTCTCAAGCATCTTGATTTCTCCCTCCACCTGCAATGCCGTCGTCATGGCCGGCACAAGCACGGTCTCCCCTCCGCGCAGCGTAACGGTGCCACCCCCATTGTCGGTCAGCACGGCCTCTCCTTTCAGACCGATAAGTATCACGAAACTGTCAAGCCGCGAATAATCGAGCCTCAACCTTGAGTCAATATCGTATACGCTGGTGGTGAAAAACTTGCTTTTCACTAGCTGCGCGCCCCCGTTTTTCACCGGGGTATAGCGTGTGCGGTAGTCGCTCTCCACTGTGTAATCGATACATTCGGCGGCCAGCCTTGTGTGCAGTTCGCGCGGCCGGCCGTCCTTACCGACACGGTTGAAGTCGAATATGCGGTATGTCGCGTCAGACGTCTGCTGTATCTCGGCCAGCAGGCATCCAGCCCCTATGCTGTGGACGCGCCCCGCCGGAATGAAGAAACAGTCGCCGGCCTTCACCTGATATTCGGCTATGGCGTCACATATTGTGCCGTCAGCCACCATCTGTTCGTACCTTTCGGGCGACAGTTCGCTCCTAAGGCCGCAACGCAACGTTGCGTAAGGCTCAGAGTCCATTATGTACCACATCTCCGTCTTGCCGTTCTTCATGCCGTGGCGTTGAGCCGTAGCGTCGTCTGGATGCACCTGCACGGAGAGCTGCCGGGCGGCATCGATGAACTTGACAAGCAGCGGGAATGTGTCGCCGAAGCGCCGGTAATTATCGCGCCCCACAAGTTCCGCTTTCATCTCGGCCGTGATTTGCGCCAGCGTCTTGCCCTCGCAAGGGCCTTCCACGGCCACACTCTCGTTGCCGCTTACCCCTGATATTTCCCAGCTCTCGCCTATCCTGCGGCCCTCTTGGCCGCCGATATGCTTGAATTTAGCTATTTTTCCGCCGCCCCAAAGCGTCTCTTTGAGTATCGGCCTGAATTTTATCGGTTGCATATTATGGTTGTTTTTTTATAGTCTGTAGCATGTTTATTGTCGGTGATTTCAGCGGTTCGGCGTATCCCACGCTTTCGTCTCGCTGCACGTCACGGTAACACTTTCGCCGCCGCAAGCAAGTATGAAGGGCACGTTGAGCAGCGAGCCTACTTTGTATTTTCCGATTACAGTGTCGAGCTTGGCCTCGCTCAATGTAAAGCCGTCGGTACGGCTCTTGTCGAAGTCGGTCACTACGTCGATGGTTATTTCACACATCTGCCCTACCTTCTCATCCAGCGTCATACGCTTCAGCCACGCCTGTATGTCAGCCTCGATTGCCGGGTCAGGCTTGATGGCCGGTGGCACTATAGGGCCTGCCGATGCAATACATGCGCCGGCACACAAGGCCGACACCACTGCCATGTTTCTCAATTTGTCCATAATAATCGTGTGTTTTATATGTCGGCCCCATTGCGTCCGCAACGCCACAGACGGGTTGCTGCAAGGGCGTTTCTTATCCGTGGCTCTAGTTAATTATACCGTTGCAAACTTGACATTATAATGGTTCATGGA
>CAJMAO010000077.1 GCA_905211345.1 uncultured Prevotella sp. | reverse complement strand
CGAGCTGGGTTCAGAACGTCGTGAGACAGTTCGGTCTCTATCTATCGTGGGCGTAGGAGTTTTGAGCGGGTCTGCCACTAGTACGAGAGGACCGTGGCGGACGGACCTCCGGCGAACCAGTTGTGCCGCCAGGCGCACCGCTGGGTACCCGCGTCCGGTGTGGATAAGCGCTGAAAGCATCTAAGCGCGAAGCCTTCCGCGAGATGAGAGCTCCATTAGGGCCGTCCGAGACGAGGACGTCGATAGGGCGCAGGTGTAAAGGCGGCGACGCCAAAGCCGAGCGCTACTAATTGCCCGTAAGTTTTCCCGCCGTCCCGTGCCGCTCGTTGCGCCGCGGGGCCGTTCGAGCGTCTTTTGCGTGTTCCGTGTTTTGCCCGCTTGTGCCCCACCGTCAAAAAGAGCAACGTTGCGGCGGCCGTTCCGCCGTGCGTAAAAAGACTATTTGGTGGTTATTGCGCCGGTGTCCCACCTCTTCCCATTCCGAACAGAGAAGTTAAGCCCGGTTGCGCCGATGGTACTGCGATGCGATGCGGGAGAGTAGGAGGCCGCCTTCTTTTAAGTGTAGCGTTCCCCGGAGCTTTCTTGCTCCGGGGAACGCTTTTTTTATTATTAGGCCCGATGGGTCTGATGGGCCTAATAAGCCTAATAGGCCGAATGAGGCCAATAGGGATGATAAGCCGAATGGACCCAATGGGACTGGGATGGATATGGCTGTTATGTTAGCTGATATTTGTTTTATGGCTTGATGTAATTGAATAGGTCGAAGGTGGCGAAGCCAAGTGATTGAAGTGTTTTTAGGCTGGCTTCACGAGCTGTTGAGTTGTTGTAAGCGGGTATTAGCGGTAAGCGGATTGTTATTTTTTCTTGCGGAATGTCGGTGGCAAGGAGATGGAGGTTGGTTAATACCCGGCTGTTGTCTTTACCAGTATATTGTCGATAGGTGTCAGGATTCATGTCTTTTACGTCGATGTAATAATGGTTGACGTAAGGCATGACTTCATTTAAGTGGCGTGTGTCGACGTTAAGCGATGTTTCGAGCGAGATGTTCCATGCAGGGTTTGCTATGCTGCAGAACTCGGCAATGAAGGCGCTCCGAAGCAGCGGTTCGCCGCCGCCGAAGGTCACTCCGCCGCCTGTGGCGACGAAGTAAAGATTGTCAACGGCGACCTCTTCGACGAGTTCGCGCGGCGAAACGGTGCGCCACTTTCTCTCTTCGTCGAAGCATTGAGGATTCAGGCAGTAGCGGCAGCGCAGCGGACAGCCGTGGAAGGCCACGAGCGTGGTGACGCCTTGACCGTCGGTTGTGATGCGGTGGCGCTCGACTCCTATTATTGGTGCAATCATATGCGCAAAAGTATGAATTTTATTCTTTAGCGTGAGTATTATTTTCTGTTTTGTTTCTTTTTGTGAGTATTTTTTTTATTTTTGCAGAAAATGGGAGTTTGATATGAGTAAAGGCAGATCCATATGCAATGTGCTGAAGGCTGTGAGGAAGGCTGTTGCCGACGCCAACGGCATTGAATATGAGCCGCGAAAGTGCGATTTCATGGGCGAATGTCAAGGCACATGCCCCGCTTGCGAGGCCGAAGTAAGGTATGTCGAGCGTGAGATTGCTATAAGGCGCTTGGCCGGCAAGGCTGTGACTGTGGCCGGAATTGCCGCTGGTGCGCTGTCGCTGACGGCCTGCGGCAATGACATTACAGATAACTTGGGGCAGGAGCAGACGGCTGTTAAGGCCGACACCGCAGACAAAATGTTTGGTCTTGTGGAGGAGATGCCGAGCTTTCCCGGTGGCCAGGCGGCTTTGATGAAGTATATTGAGGAAAACATGAGATGTCCAGACCCTGAAAGCGACGCTTCGGGGAGAGTCATTGTTCAGTTTGTTATAGGAAAAGACGGGACGGTAAAAGACCCGAAGGTGGTTCGTGGAATAACCCCGGCGCTTGATGGAGAGGCGCTGCGCCTGGTACGGAATATGCCGAAATGGAAGCCGGGGAAGATGTCCGGCAAGCTTGTAGAGGTGCGTTATACGTTGCCGGTAACGTTTAAGTGGAAATAACTCATGACTCGTTGAAGTGAGTTTGTTAACTTGTTGGTAATCAACAATATAAATATGGTGTTCCAAAAGGCGGCCTTTTGCAATGCGAAAGGCCGCCTTTTGTGTTATAATATATGGTCTTTTGCAAGGCGGAAGACGGCCTTTTAGAGGGAGGGCTGGGAGAACTGGGAGAACAGGGAGTTCTGGGAGAGTGAGAAGGTAGTGATGAAAAAGGTGATTTTAGACCAAGGACGTGGCGGCGGAAGGCTGCTGTCGGCTGGTTATTTCCTCAGCTCTATGCGGAAGGTCGTGCCTCGTCCGGGCTCCGAACTCTTGACGAAGATGCGGCCTTTGTGGTATTCCTCTACTATGCGTTTTGCCAATGAGAGGCCTAGTCCCCAGCCGCGCTTCTTCGTGGTGAAGCCCGGGCGAAACACGTTGCGCATGTCCTTCTTGCGTATGCCCTTGCCCGTGTCGCTCACTTCTATTATGGCCTTGTCGGCCGTTTCGTCGAGGTGAAGTGTTATCGTGCCGCTGCCCTCCATGGCGTCGACGGCGTTTTTGCACAGGTTTTCAATGACCCACTCGAACAGCGAGGCGTTAATCTTGATGACGATGTCGCCTTCGGGAAAGTCCTTTATGAACTTCACCTTCTGCGACGTGCGGCGGTCCATGTATTCGATGACGTGCTCCATGACCTCCGTCAGGCTTGCGGGCACCGGCTCGGGCAGCGAGCCTATCTTCGAGAATCGGTCGGCTATCAGCTCAAGCCGCCTCACGTCCTTGTCCATTTCAGGTATGAGCGTGTCGTCGGGGTAGGTTTCCTTCAGTATCTCCGTCCACGCCATGAGGCTCGATATGGGCGTGCCCAGCTGGTGGGCCGTTTCCTTCGACAGTCCCACCCACACCTTGTTCTGCTCCGCCCGCTTCGATGTCAGCAGGGCGAATATTGCCACTACGACGAATAGCATCACCACCCCGAGTTGTATGTAAGGGTAGGCCGTGAGGCGTTTGAGCATCACCGAGTCGTCGTAACACACGTTGATATAGTCGTCTTTCGTGCTGTCGCCCAGTCTTATCCTTATGGCCTTACCCTCGTCAGTCAGCCTTTCGGCCAAGGCTTCGGCCTGTCTTAGGCTGTCTTCGGCCGTAGTCCCTTTTAGTGTTACGTTCCTGTACACCTGCACTTGTCCGTGAGCGTCGGTTACGATAACGGGTATCGTGTTGTTCTCGTTTATCACTTTAAGTACAAGGTTCAGGTCGGTTGTCTCGTCGGCCATGTTGAGCGAGCGCATGGCTTCGGCCCAGATTTCCATCTTGTTGCGCTCCTCGTCCTTCAGCTCGAGCACGAGCGAGTTTGACACTACCAGCGAGGCCACGGCTATTACCACCGCCGCGGCCACTAGGATTATCTTCACATGGCGTATTCTGTCAGTCCATTGCATACGTATTTATAACGGTTTTTCTCTGTGTATATTGTAGTTTGCCGCTGCCATAGACAACCTGATGTCATCGAAAACGGGTTTAAACGTATAATATTAGTTAAATAACTATCCTCTTTAGTTATATTTCCGGCAAAATATTTGGTGATCACTAAAACTTTTAGTTATTTTGCATCGTTAGATAAGAAAACTTTACCGATACACTAAAAACACAACGCAATGAAGTCGCTTACAAAGAAAGAAGAAGAAATAATGGAGCATTACTGGGACAAGGGCGAGATGCACATCCGTGAACTTCAGGCTCTTTATCCTGACCCGAAGCCCCATGTGAACACGCTGTCGACGCTCGTACGCATACTCGAAGATAAGGGCTTCCTGTCACATAAGGCTTTGAACGCCAAGTGTTACAAGTATTTTCCCATGCTCTCACGTGACGATTACCGGCGTGGGTCGCTGAAAAACGTTGTCGACAAGTTCTTCGGCAAGTCGTATCTCGGTGTCGTGTCGACCCTCGTGAAGGACGAGAAAATATCCTTGGACGACCTGCGCGAGCTGATAAAAAGCGTTGAGAAGGGGAAGTGACGCAGGCCGGCACCCACCCCAACCCTCCCGATGGGGAGGGGTTTAAGGTGTTTTCGAGGATGTGCCATTTGCCTATGCAAGCTATGTCTGACAAGTAAATGTTACAAATAAAATATAGGATTAATAAATAAAGCACACAAAATTCCCTTCCTTAGGGAGGGCAGGTGTGAGTTCAGAATTATGGGACTGTTTTTCATATATTCGCTGAAAGTGGCCTTATGCCTCACGGCTTTTTATCTGGTTTACAAGTTGTTGCTCAGTCGTGAGACGTTTTTCGGCTTCAACCGTGCCGTGCTGCTAGGCATGGTCGGCGTGTCGCTGATATTGCCTTTGGTGTGTTTCACGGTTGAGAATGTGCCTGAAGCCGTCGGCGGTTTCGTTGTAGTGGAAGACCTTGTGGCGCAGGCTGTGGCGGCCGATGCGCCGAGCTTCAGTGTCACGGCGGCTCAGACGTGCTTCATTATATATATAATAGGTGTGGCGTTTTTCTTCTGCCGCGAGGCTTGGTCGCTCTTTTGCCTGCGCCGGTTGATGCGCGGCGGCAGGGTGGCCGGTGTTCCCGGCGGCGTGAGGACAATCGTCGTGCAGGGCGACGTGTCGCCGTTCAGCTGGATGGGCAACATCGTTATCAGCGAAAAAGACTATGCCGACAACCCCCGTTGCATACTGATGCACGAGCTGGCGCATATCGCCGGGCGACATTCATGGGACATCCTGCTGTGCGACTTGCTGATAGTGTTCCAGTGGTTCAACCCCGCCGCGTGGCTCTTGAAGGCCGAGTTGCAGTGCGTTCACGAGTATGAGGCCGACCGCCGTGTGCTGTCCTCGGGCGTAAACGCCGCCGATTACCAGCTTCTGTTGATACGTAAGGCCGTGGGCGACAGGCTTTTTTCAATGGCAAACAACCTTAATCAAAGTTCACTTAAAAAAAGATTTACTATGATGTTAAAAAGAAAATCAAATCCGTGGAGCCGCTTACGCATGGCAGCCATGCTGCCCGTGGCCGTGGCCGCTTTCGCCACGCCCGAAGCCGAGAGCCTTAGTAATGAAATCAAGACCGAGAGCGAAGCTATTGCCGCCGCCGTGGCAAACGTGGCCGGGACGGACACCCTGAGGGGCGAAGTAGGCGGAGTGATAGTCGGCACGAAGAACGGTAAAAAGGTCGTAGCCGTCGAGGAAAAGCTCGATGTCGAGGCAGCTCCGAAGGCCGTTAAGGACGGCGGAGGCGGCGAAGTGTCAGGACATGCGACTGAGGCTCCGCAGTTCCCGGGCGGCATCGAGGGGCTGATGAAGTTCTTGCGTGACAACATTCGCTATCCTGAGGAAGCTGCGAAGAAAGGCATCAAAGGGCGCGTGGTAGTGCAGTTTATCGTTGATGATAACGGAAACGTGGTTGAGCCTACGGTTGAAAAGAGCGTCGATCCGCTGCTTGACGCCGAGGCTTTGCGCGTAGTCAGGTCGATGCCCAAGTGGACTCCGGGCAAGATGGACGGCAAGGCGGTAAGCGGAAGCTACCATCTGCCTGTGACGTTCAGCGTTTTAGACGATGCAAAGGCCGTCAGCATAGGCGGTGAAAAGATTGAAGGCTCGCCGTATGTCATCGTTGACGGCAAACATGTAGACGACATGTCGGGGCTTAAGCCTGATGACATGGAGCGCATAGAGGTGTTCAAGGACAAGAAGGAAACCGTTGACAAATACGGCGAGGCAGCCAAGAATGGTGTCATCGTGGTCACTACGAAGAAGAAATAACACCAGATGTCCTTTATCTAAAAACGTGGGCGTAACGCCGCATTGTTGCGGTGTTACGCCTTTTTTTGTGTCCTTTTCATGAATGTCAGCAACGCTTCCATTCATAGGAGTTAAAGAAGTTAAAGGAGCAACCGCTCCCTACTGTCGCTAAGGAGTTAAAGGACGAATGCCTTGCCGTAAAAGTTCCTTGTGATGTTTGATAGGACAATCGCAGGCATTCATATTCTTTTTTGCACGCCCTTGTTTACCTGTAGAGATGCGATTTATCGCGTCTCCATGCGTAATAACCGGCGCAAGCGGTGTTACGGCTGCGCTTCGGGTTTTGCGCTGAACGTCTTGGCCAGTCCTCCGGCGCTTGTTTCCTTGTATAGGGAGGGTATGTCGTGGCCGGTCTGCTTCATTACGTTGACCACCTTGTCGAACGAAACGCGGTGCGTGCCGTCAGAGAACGCCGAGTAAAGGTTTGCGTCCAAGGCGCGTGTCGCTGCGAAAGCGTTGCGCTCTATGCATGGTATCTGCACCAGTCCACACACGGGGTCGCACGTCATTCCGAGGTGGTGCTCAAGGCCCATTTCGGCCGCGTATTCTATTTGCGACGGGCTGCCGCCGAACAGCTGGCACGCCGCGCCCGAGGCCATGGCGCACGCCACGCCCACCTCTCCTTGGCAACCTACGTCAGCTCCGGATATTGAGGCGTTCTGCTTTACGATGTTTCCTATAAGTCCCGCAGTGGCTAGGGCGTGTAGTATGCGCGTGTCGCTGAAGGCATGGCCGTGCGACAGGTGGTAGAGCACGGCCGGCAGCACGCCGCACGCGCCGCATGTGGGCGCGGTGACTATGGTGCCTCCCGATGCGTTCTCCTCGCTTACGGCCAGCGCGTAGGCATAAACAAGGCCGCGTGTTTGCAGCGACTGTTTGTAGCCTGATGCCTTGACGTAGTACGTTGGAGCCTTGCGCGCTAGGTTGAGCGGTCCCGGCAGCCTCCCTTCGTGGTTGATGCCGCGCTCCACGGCGGCCTGCATGGCATGCCATACGTCCATGAGATAGTCCCATATCGACGAGTCCTCGCACAGGTCGACGTACTCCCAGTAGCTGCGCCCCGTGGCGTCGCACCATTCCATTATCTCGGTCATGGTGTTCATCTTGTAAACTTCGGGCGTGTCAAACGCCCCTTTCGACGTTTCGCCCTCTGACAGGGCGCCTCCTCCTATGCTGTACACTGTCCATTCGTCGGCGGTGTTGCCGCCGTTGTCAAGCGCGGCAAACTTCATTCCGTTAGGATGGTATGGCAGGAACACGTCTGGCCGCCAGTCGATGGTCACCGGTGCCACGGGCTGCATTACTTCGTTAATGGCCACGTCGGTCATGTGCCCCTTGCCCGTGGCGGCAAGGCTCCCGTAAAGCGTCACCTCGAAAGCCGCCGCGCCGCGGTGCTTTTCCAGAAACATCATGGCCGCCTTCTGCGGTCCCATGGTGTGGCTGCTTGACGGCCCTTTGCCTATCTTGTAAAGTTCACGTAGTGATTTCATGCGTCATTGTATGGTATTGAAATATATCGCAAAGTTAAGCTAAAAAGCCCGTAACGGCAAGCTCTTGCGCCTTTTTATTCCACCTGTTTCACGCTTGTTAATAATCCCCTGTGTAACGTATTGAGAGTCAACGTGTTATAAAAGACCGTGGCTCTAGTTAATTATACCGTTGCAAACTTGACATTATAATGGTTCATGGAAAG
>CAJMAO010000076.1 GCA_905211345.1 uncultured Prevotella sp. | reverse complement strand
AAAACTCCGTTTCACTTCTTTTTATTTTGCATTTCGCTCGGCTTGCATTATCTTTAGATAAGATAAGCTGCGCCTCGGCAATGAAAATAAAACTCCGTTTCACTTCTTTTTATTTTGCATTTCGCTCGGCTTGCATTATCTTTAGATAAGATAAGCTGCGCCTCGGCAATGAAAATAAAACTCCGTTTCACTTCTTTTTATTTTGCATTTCGCTCGGCTTGCATTATCTTTGCAAGCTAAAAAGCGACGGTGAAAACGATTAACAAGCTCATACCTTTATTTATGGTGGCGCTTTTGGCGGTGTCGGCGGTAGCCCGGCCCGGCAAGACGGCGCATAAGGTGGGGTATCCCGGGGGCAAGACCTACATGTTCCGTGTCACGCTCAAGGATAAGCATGGCACGCCTTACAGTCTCGACAAGCCGCGCGAGTTTCTCTCGGCCAAGTCTATTGTCAGGCGCAGTCGCCAGCATCTGTCTGTCGACTCTACCGACCTGCCCGTAAATCCGGCATACGTCAACGCCATACTTTCAACCGGTGTCGAGGTGGTAAGCCGCAGCCGGTGGAACAACACGGTGCTCGTGCGCAGCCGGCATCTTGACAAACTGAAAAGCGTCGCGTTGCTTGAGTGTGTTAAGGAAATAAGAAAAGTTTGGACGTCGCCCGACTCCATTGACGCCTCGCCGCCGCGCGCAAGGTTTCATACCGAGTTCAACCGCTGGGACACTGTGTCGCAGACGCATTACGGAGTGACGCTCGAGCAGGTGGCGATGCTCGGCGGGGTGATGATGCACAGGCACGGCTACCGCGGGCGCGGCATGACCGTGGCCGTGCTTGACGGCGGCTTTATGAACGCTGACATGATACCGAGCCTGAAGGAAGCCCATGTCGTTGGCTGGCGCGACTTTGTCGTGCCGCGCGCCGCCAGCGTGTTCAAGGAGATGGACCACGGCACCAAGGTGCTTTCGGCCATGGCCGTCAACGTGCCCGGCACGTTCGTGGGCACGGCTCCCGAAGCCTCTTACTGGCTTCTGCGTTGCGAGGACAACTACACCGAGAGCCTTGCCGAGGAAGACTATTGGGCGGCGGCCGCCGAGTTTGCCGACAGCGTGGGGGTCGACATAATAAGCAGTTCGTTGGGCTTCCACGCATTCGACAATTCCGCCGACAACTACAAATATTCCCAACTCGACGGGCGCACGGCTCTCATATCGCGCACTGCCTCGATGCTTGCTGACAAGGGCATAGTGCTTGTAAACAGCGCGGGCAACGACGGCATGGCCGCTTGGAAGAAGGTTAACGTGCCGGCAGACGCTTCCGATATAATCACCGTTGGAGCGGTAACTCCCGACCGCCGCAACGCCTCTTTCAGCAGCATAGGCCCCACGGCAGACGGCCGTGTAAAGCCCGACGTAATGGCGCTGGGCAGCCCCACGGCCGTAATCACCGGGCGCGGCACTATTATAAAAGATGTAGGCACGTCGTTTTCCACGCCGCTCGTGGCAGGCATGGTGGCCTGCCTTTGGCAGGCGTTGCCGGGCAAGACGGCCAAAGACATCATACGCCTAGTGCGCGGCAGCGCCGACAACACCGCTACGCCTGACAACATTTACGGCTATGGCATACCCGATTTCTGGAAGGCTTATAAAATGGGAAGGGAGTGAATGGCTGAAATACCCACCCCGGCCCTCCCTAAGGGAGGGGGTTCGGATTGCTTGGCAGTCTTTTTGCCTTCCCGCTTTTTCAGTTTTCCAGTCAATAATTTTTGGCAAGATGAAATATCAAGATACCTTTTTTGCGTCTGACAATGGTAATCAAGCTCCCTCCCTTAGGGAGGGCGGGGGTGGGTATCTTTCCCTCTTTGAACTTAACTCCCTTGTGCGTGAGGCCGTAGAGCACGCCCTGCCCGGCGAGTATTGGGTGGAGGCCGAGCTGTCGGAGGCGCGCGAGCGTGGAGGCCATTGCTATATGGAGCTGGTCGAGAAAGACGAGTTCGGCTCCACGCCTGTGGCCCGCGCCTCGGCCAAGTGCTGGCGTTCGGTGTGGTCGTTGGTGCGTCCCCATTTCGAGCGTGTCACGGGCGAGAGCCTCCATGCAGGCATGAAGGTGCTGCTTAAGGTGTACGCCCAGTTTCATGAAAACTTCGGGTTTTCGTGGATTGTCACAGACATTGACCCCACGTTCACCCTCGGCGACATGGCGCGCCGCCGTCAGGAAGTAATCCGGCAGTTGAAGGCCGAGGGCGTGTTCGACCTTAACCGCGAGCTGTCCCTGTCGCCTTTCGCCAATCGTGTGGCGGTGGTGTCAAGCGAATCGGCCGCCGGCTACGGCGACTTCAGCCATCAGTTGTCGGCCAATGCCTACGGCTTCGGTTTCAGCGTTACGCTTTTCCCCGCCATAATGCAGGGCGAACGCGCCTGCCAAAGCATAATATCCGCCCTCAATGCCGTCAACGCCGATGTTGACGGTTACGACTGCGTGGTGATAATACGCGGCGGAGGGGCTACGAGCGACCTGTCGGCTTTCGATACGCTTGAGCTTGCCGAAAATGTAGCCAACTTCCCGTTGCCAGTGATAACGGGCATCGGCCACGAGCGCGACGAGAGCGTTGTCGACATGGTGGCGCACACCCGCGCCAAGACTCCTACGGCCGCCGCCGCACTGCTTGTTGACAACTTGAAGGCCACTTTCGACCGCGTCGAGCGCGCGCGCACGGCCATTGCCGCCGCGGTGGGTCGTCGCATGGACGTAGAGCGGTTGCGCCTTGCGCGGCTAACCGAGCGTCTTCCGGCCATGTTCTCGCTAGTAAGCGTGCGCCAACGCTCGTTGCTCGATGCCTTGCAGGTAAGGCTCGGCGTGGCCGCGAGACGTATGTTGGACGAAGGGTTCCACCGCGTGGAGCTGTTGGCGGGCCGTGCCGAAGCGTTGAATCCCGCGCGCCTGCTGGCCCGAGGTTATTCCATCACGCTTCATAACGGCCGTGCGGTGCGTTCGGCGGCGGCTTTAAGCGACGGCGACGTAATCGAGACATTGTTTGAAAAAGGCCGGGTTAAGTCTACGGTGATAAAGAATAATGAATATCCGCAAAGAGCCAAGTAGTTATCGGGAGTAAACAGGAGTTAGGCTCCCTTACGGTCGCCGGAGTTAACGGACATTACCCCAAACAGCTATTGTCCGTTAACTACCTGAACGAGCGTAGCGAGTGATAACTTCCGTTAACTCCCGATAACTACACGCATTTGGTAAAATGCGGACATTCAATTAAAGAAAAAATAAACATCTGCTTTCTTATAATAATAAAACCAGTCAATATGAAAGACATGAAATACGAAGAAGCCCTCGGCCGGCTTGAGGATATTGTAGCGAAAATGGAAGACGGCAAGCTCGACATAGACAGCCTCGCCACGCAGCTGAAGACGGCCCAGCAGCTGATAAAGCTCTGCAAGGACAAACTGACAAAGGCCGACGGGGAAATAAAGAAGATACTTGAGGAAAATTGAGAGTTAAGTGAATTAAGAATTAAGAGTTAAGAATTAAGAAAATATGCCTTACAGTCAGCTTCAACGGTATTTTTCTTAATTCTTAATTCTTAATTCTTAACTCTTAACTTTTAATTCTTTCGTTATTCATTTACTTTTACTATTTTTGCAGTTGCAAATTCTTAATCTAAGTAATTATGAAGAATATAGATTGGGCAAAGTTGCCTTTCGGCTATGTTCCGACAGACTACAACGTCCGTTGCTATTATCGCGACGGCAAGTGGGGCGAGATAGAGGTCTGCTCCGACGAATACATCAAGATGCACATGGCCGCCACCTGCCTGCACTACGGTCAGGAGGCGTTCGAGGGGTTGAAGGCTTACCGTTGTCCTGACGGTAAGGTGCGCGTGTTCCGTATGGACGAGAATGCCGCCCGCCTGCAGAGCACCTGCCGCGGCATATTGATGCCTGAGGTGTCGACCGAGTTGTTTGAGGAAATGGTTAAGAAGGTTGTCCGCCTCAATCAGGATTACATTCCTACTTACGAGAGCGGTGCCACCTTATATATACGTCCGCTGTTGGTGGGCATGTCGGCCCAGGTGGGTGTCCACCCGGCTTCCGAGTATCTGTTCATGATATTCGTAACTCCCGTGGGCCCTTATTTCAAGGGTGGTTTCGCCACTAATCCTTACGTCATAATACGCGAGTATGACCGCGCCGCTCCGTTAGGCACGGGTATATATAAGGTGGGTGGCAACTATGCCGCTTCGTTGTGCGCCAACAAGATGGCCCACGACCTTGGTTATGCCTGCGAGTTCTATCTTGACGCCAAGGAAAAGAAATATATCGACGAGTGTGGCGCGGCCAACTTCTTCGGCATTAAGGACAACACGTATGTCACTCCGAAGTCAACCAGCATACTGCCCAGCATCACCAACAAGAGCCTAATGCAACTGGCCGAGGACATGGGCATGAAGGTGGAGCGCAGGCAGATACCCGAGGAGGAGCTTGCCACATTTGAGGAAGCCGGAGCCTGCGGCACGGCTGCCGTGATAAGTCCTATCTCCAAGATTGACGACTTGGAGAACCACAAGAGCTACGTGATAAGCAAGGACGGCAAGCCCGGCCCCGTAAGCACGAAGCTCTACAACAAGCTGCGCAACATACAGTACGGCATCGAGCCTGATGTGCACGGATGGACGAAAGTGGTGATTGAATAAGGGAAAAAGGAAAAGCGAAAAGTGAAAAATCCAATACCTTATACTAATTAAGCAATTTGATTTTTCACGCTTCGCTTTTCCCTTTTTTCACTTTCTCCCACATTTGGATTTTTCACTTTTCACTTTTAATTTTTCACTTATACGATGGGCAAGGGAAAGCTGGCCAAGTTTGCCGACATGGCACGCTACGAGAACGTTTTTGAGTATCCGTATTCGGTTGTCGACAATGTACCTTTCGAGATGAAGGGGCGTTGGCGTGAGATGTATTTCCATAACGACAACCCCATTGTGCTCGAGCTTGGTTGTGGCAAGGGCGAATATGCAGTAGGGCTTGCGCGCCTTTTTCCCGATGTCAATTTCATTGGTGTCGACATCAAGGGCGCACGCATGTGGACGGGAGCTACGCAGGCTCTTGCCGAAGGGCTTAAGAATGTGGCTTTCCTGCGCACCAACATTGAGATAATCGACCGCTTTTTCGACTCCGGCGAGGTGCAGGAGATATGGCTTACGTTCAGCGACCCACAGATGAAGAACGTGCGCAAGCGGCTTACCAGCACTTATTTCATGGAGCGTTACCGCCGTTTCCTTGTCGACGGAGGCATAATCCACGTAAAGACCGACAGCAATTTCCTTTTTACCTATACCACGTATATGGTGGAACACAACCGCCTGCCGCTGCTGTTCCGTACGGAAGACCTGTACCACACGGCCGACATCGACGACGACACGCGCCGCATCCTTTCAATACAGACGTATTACGAGAGCCAGTGGATAGAGCGCGGGCTGAACATCCGTTACATGAAGTTCCGCCTTCCCCACGGCGCAGGGCTTGAGGAGTCGGGCGTAGAGATACCCGTTGACGACTACCGCAGCTACAAACGCTCCGGGCGCAGCGGCGTGGAGAAACGGTGCTGACGTGGGCCACGGGGTGTGGAATGTCGCTTTTTCATCGATAAAAACAATATAATCGTATTGTTAAAAATTGCCTTTTAAGTTAATATTTATTAACGGGGGGGGTGATTTTTTCTTGTTTAATAAATATTCCTTATTTTTGTAACGCAAAAACGAAACGTAACTGCAATTTTTTTATAGTGTTTTGAACTGTTGAGTGATGTCTGGTAAATATTTGAGAGTCTTAGTCTTTGTGCTTTTTTGCACCATTTTTAATAATGTGTCGCTTTACGCGCAGCGTACGGCGATAAAAACCAACGCGCTGTATTGGACGACGGCGACATTCAACGCAGGCGTGGAGACACGCTTGTCAAAGAAATGGACATTGGACATGTCTGTCGGGTGGAATCCGTTTACGTTCTCCGACAACAAGAAACTGAAGCATGTCTTAGTGCAGCCCGAGGCGCGTTATTGGCTCTGCGCCCCCTATTCGGGCCACTTCATAGGTGCCAACATCCTTTATTCACATTACAATGCGGGGGGAGTGAAGTTTCCCTTCGGCATTTTTCCCGAATTGGAGCATCATCGTTTCCAAGGCGACCTTGGGGCTATAGGCGTTGTTTACGGTTACAGCTGGATGCTGCCCGGCAAACGTTGGAGTATTGAGGCCGTGGTAGGTCTCGGCTACGGCCTGACACATTATTCCAAGTACGCCTGCGAGATATGCGGCAGCAAGCTGGGCGAGGACACCAAGAGCCTGTTCATGCCTACAAAGCTTGCCGTCTCGGTGGTTTATTATTTGAGATAGTTAATGTGTAGTTGATAATTAGTGTCGGGGCAATGGTCTCAGGCCATGTCCGCCCCTTTTGCTTAATCAGGCTTATATTATATAAGGTGAAAATGAATAAGGTTTTTCTTACATTATTTATAATGTCGGTTATGGGCGGGCTGAGGCTTTCCGCCCAGACGGTTGTTCCCGAATGGCGCGACAGCACGCAGTTGCGGCTAAAATTCGTTTTGGCCGACGGCGACAGCGTAGGCGGCGACTATGCCGTGCGCGCCGTGCCGATGCTTACCGGTGGCAAGGGCGACACGCTGAGGCTTAAGCCCGTGGTGTTCCGTGGCAAGCGCAACATGCGCTATATCGAGCGGGCGCGCTATTACGGCACAGCTCCTGCGGCCGTAGGTGATGAAGTGGCGGCCGGCTCTGAAGTGGCTTACGACGTAACACTCACCCGCGCCGAGCATCCGTGGTTGTGGGGGCGTGGCGGAGCGTGCCTTACCGTAGGCCGCACGAAGGAAGGATGCTGCGATGTCATACCTATGACTCCTGTCAGCCGTGGTTGCTTTGTTTACGTGCCGCCGTTCGTGCCGATGCTGGCTAACGTGCCTGACAATACGGGCAAGGCCGGCGAGCTGGAGCACAGCAACCCCGTGCTGCAGCACATATCAAAGTACCGCCCTTACGACTCGTCGCGCATACTGCGCAAGGAGAAAGGCGCGCTTTACGTGCATTTCCCGCTTGACAAGTGGCTGCTGTTGCACGACTTCCGCGACAATGCCGCCACGCTCGACCGCATCGTCTCTATTACCCGCGACATCATGGCCGACACCACGTCGACGGTGAAAACGATACAGATAATAGGTCTCGCTTCGGTTGAAGGCTCCGTGGAGCGCAACCGCCGCCTCGCAGGCAACCGTGCGGTGGCCCTTAAAGCTTACATACAGCGCATAGTGCCCACGCCAGACTCGCTCTATGAGTGCGTCAACGGAGGCGAGGCGTGGACAGAACTGCGCGACCAGATAGCTGACACCGACTGCCAATGGCGCGACGCCCTGCTGGCGATAATAGACAACGAGACTGATCCCGACCGCCGTGAACGCCGCATAAAGGCTCTCGACGGCGGGCGGGCTTACGCCTACCTGAAGGACAACGTGCTGGGCGACCAGCGTAATTCGGGCTATATGCGCATATATTATGACTACGTGCCCGACCATGCCGCGCGCACTATCAACGCCGCAACAGAACTGCTGCGCCAAGGCCGCTATGACGAGGCGAAGCGCATGTTGCTCACCGTAAAGGCCGACCGCCGCTCGTGGAACGCCCTAGGAGTGGCGTATTACATGACCGGCGGCGAAGCCGAGGCATTAGACTGGTTCCGCCGCTCGGCGGCCGACGGCAACCCGCAGGCAAAGGACAACCTGCGGCAGGCGGAGGAGATAAAGGCAAGGAGGTA
>CAJMAO010000075.1 GCA_905211345.1 uncultured Prevotella sp. | reverse complement strand
TAACAAATTGACTCTTTAAAAACAAAACATATAACAAAGAAAGAATCATGAAACGTAATATTTTCAGAACTTGTGTCTTGGGATTGGGGCTGCTCACGCTTGCTTCATGCGACGACCCGATGGACGAGATAACAAGCATCACATATAAACGCGTGTTCGCCCCAGTAGACCTTAAGGCCGGCGGTCTGACGCAGACATCGGCCAACTTGGAATGGATGGCGTCAGAGGGTGTGGGCGAATACAGCATCGAGGTGTTCGCCGACGACAGCCTTGAGTTTGAAGGGACGGCGGATATGACTTTCACCTCGACAACCAACTCATACACCGTTACCGGACTTGAGTTTGATACCCAGTATTCGGCGCGCGTACAGGCCAAAGACTTGGAAAACCCCGAGCGCAACTCTAAATGGAGCAAAGTGACGTTCCGCACCAACGCTCCGCAGAACTTCAACGACTTGGACGACGACCTGATTACCGACAAGACAGTCACCGTATCGTGGTTCATGGACGACGTTGTGCCCGAAGTGGCCACGATAACCGTAACAAACAGGGCTACCGGCGAGGTTGAAGTAACCCACGAGCTTACCGACACAGAGAAGGCTGCCTTGACGGCGACCATCGAAGGGCTTACGCCTGAGACGGAATATGAGATAAACCTCTACAACAGCAACGGCAAGGAGTGCGGCTCCAAGGTGTTCACAACCATCGTAGACCTGTCAACCGCGACCGACATCCTTTATGAAGGCGACGACCTTGAGGCAACCATCGACGCAGCACAGGCTGATGCCATCATCGTGCTTTATCCCGGAACCTACGTCATCGGACTTGACAAGGCCGCACCGGGCAACGCCATTATCAACAAGAACATTACGATAAAGGGCGCACGCCCGACTGACAGGCCGGTCATCAACGGCCAGTTCCAGCTGAACGACGGTGCTTCGCTTACAATAAGCCAGGTTATCCTTGACGGAACGAATACCAAAGACCAGACGTTCAACTATAAGACTGCCGATATGACATTCAATCTGCTCAGTGTTGAAAACTGCGAGATAAAGAATTACACCAAGGGCTTGGTATATGGGAATGTTGCTTGCACTGTAAATGAGATAACGTTCAACAGGTGCGTCATACATGACATAGTATGCAGTGGCGGCGACTTCTTCGATTTCCGTACAGGACGCTTCAATACTGCAAACTTCACCAACAGTACGCTTTATAATGTGGCATCGGAAGGCAAACGCGATTTCATACGTTATGACGGTAATGCTGATGCGACAATGGGCGGCGGCCACTCCGTAATAAACGTAAGGAACTGTACGCTCGACAATGTCTCAGCCAATGGCAAACGTCTGTTGTATGTACGCTATTACGACCACGAAATAAACTGGGGCAATAACCTTGTAACAAACACCGATGCATGGTTCAGCGACCAAAGCAAGACTGCGGTTCCGACATTCGTAGGCAACGTTTACTTTGGCACTGACAATCTGTTGCCTGAAAATGTTGTTACAGATCCAAGCGTAAAGGGTAACAGGTTCAGCGACGATGCCGGCACGTGGAACTTAGACCCGAGTTATGCCGAACCGGGACAGGGTGACTTCACCGTTGGCAACGAGGATGTCATAGCCCTTGGAGTCGGTGACCCACGCTGGCTTGAATAAACATTAACAACAATAGTTGATTAAGTAATGGCTTTTACGCCGTGAGGCGTGTACAGCTTGAAGGGTGCGGCTATCGTCGCACCCTTTTTGTCATAATCTTTCAATATGTTTAAATAGTTGGGGAAGCCATCTTTCAGCATGAAAATAGTGGCTTTTAATTTACTTGTTATCAGATAAAAAGCGTTCGGCGTTGGCTAAAGTGTCAACTTTTCCTACATCAAGTAAATGTAAATCCGGCATTGCACAAGCCTTTATCACAGCCTTGTCGCATATCTTCAAATAAAAATCTATTATGCCGAACTTATCAGGGTAATTGTCCATTAGCGGAAACAAACGCGGAGAAAAGACATGAATTCCCGAGAAGGCAAACATGCGGCAATCCTGCACATCGAGTTTTTTATATGGAGTTTTTACCTCACCCGTTTCTACATTAGTCCACCCCACTAGGCGCATTTCATCATTAAACAAGAGATAGCGTTTAGTATTGCGTTCGCTAACTAGCAACGTAGCATCATTGCTTTTGCTGTTTTCATAAATCCATGTCAAATCTACGTTGCTCAATATATCAACGTTATGAATCAACACTGGAACGTCGTCGGCAAACAAAGGGGCGGCTTTCTTTAACCCGCCTCCTGTATCCAATAGCTTTCCTGACTCGTCACTTATGAATATATCTATGCCGAAATTATCGTTACTGCGTAAATAATCAACCACCTGCGAAGCAAAATGATGAACATTTACCACAATCCTTTCAAATCCTGAACGCTTCAACTTATCAATCACCCGCTCAATCAACGGATGTCCGCCAACTGTGACAAGAGCTTTCGGCATAGTGTCTGTAAGCGGCTTTAAGCGTGTGCCAAGACCAGCGGCGAATATCATTGCCTGTTTCATTTCATTACTTCTTCTTCGCTTCCAATATTGTTGAAATACCTTGTTCACGGTGAACAATACGCACCTCGATACCAAACTTTCTGTTAAGATGCTCCGCCAAATGCTGCGCGGCATAAACACTGCGGTGCTGACCGCCGGTACATCCGAAACTGAACATCAAACTGGTAAAACCTCGCTGCATGTAACGGCGCACATGGGTGTCGGCAAGTTTATAAACACTTTCAAGAAAAGTAAGTATTTCACCGTCATCTTCAAGGAAGCGGATTACAGGCTCGTCAAGCCCAGTCAGTTTCTTATAAGGCTCATATCGTCCCGGGTTATGTGTTCCACGACAGTCAAAAACATATCCACCGCCGTTGCCAGACTCGTCTTCAGGCATCCCCTTATGAAACGAAAAACTATAAACACGCACCACCAATGCTCCTTTATTGTCATATTTTGAAAACGTCGCCGGACCGTCTGACGGATGAGCCGTATACACTTTGCTGTCAGTCGTGCGGAAACCATCGGCACGCGTCAGTGCCGGTTCTTCTATTCGAGCGAACTGCGGCAGCTCCGTAAGCCGACGAAGCACGTCTATCAAATAAGGATATGTAAAGACGTTGAGCTTCAACAGTTCACGAAGGTTCTGCATGGCAGGAGGAATACTGTCGAGAAAATGCTTCTTCCGTTCAAAATATCCACGGAAACCATAAGCGCCAAGCACCTGCAACGTGCGGAACAATACAAACAGGCTCAACCTTTCAACAAAGTGCCTGACAGACGGAACTTCTGTATATAATTTTAAAGAATTATAATATTCATATACAAGTTCACGCCTCAATTTATAAGAATATTTAGCCGACGCCTGCCAAAGAAACGAAGCAAGATCATAATAGTAAGGCCCTTTACGTCCTCCTTGATAATCAATAAAATACGGATGTCCACTCGCATCAAGCATAACGTTACGCGCTTGAAAATCGCGATACATGAAACTGTCTGACTTCTCAGCAACAAGATCCTTGGCAAAAAGGCGGAAATTGGCTTCCAGCTTCAACTCGTGGAAATCAAGTTCTGTTGGTTTCAAGAAACAATACTTGAAATAATTGAGATCAAACAACACACTATCTTCATCAAACTCAGGCTGTGGATAACAGTTGCTCCAGTCCAAACCGCGCGCTCCGCGGATTTGCATGTCAGGTAATTCACGTATCGTGTTGACAAGCAACTGTTTCTCGTGTTGATTATAACGGCCGCCTGCCTCACGTCCGCCACTTATTGCACCAAACAGAGACATACGTCCAAGATCTTCTTGTAAATACCTAAGTTCGTCATCTGACACGGCAAATATGCGCGGTACTGGCAACTGGCGCTTCTTAAAATGTTCAGACAAATAGATAAAAGCATGATCTTCGTCACGGCTCGTACCTATAACGCCAATCACCGAAACACCGTCAACACCGGTCAGACGAAAATACTGACGGTTACTTCCGGCAGCATCAATACGCTCAACCCCCGCAGGTTCCGCCCCACTCCATTTTGTATATAAATCCAAAAGTTTATGCATACGTCACAAAATAATATCATCATCGTCACCGCCACGCTTCCTGTTCTCATATATGGCAAGCCAACGGTCAAGCAATATCAACAAAAGCATTATACCGAGCGACATCATCCATGACCTCGTGATATACAGCAACCCGGCTGAGACAACAATGTACAAAAGCCATTGCCACCACTTTATTTTATATTTATCAATATCCATAAATCATCAAGAATATACTTTCTTTTAGCTCTTGCAAAGATAGTGAAAAACAAAGAGAATAACAACATCAACTTTTAAATTAAAACAACAAAACAAAAAAATCGCATGTCGTCACGACAAGCGATTTTCAAAAAACAAACTACTTAAAAACTAATCTACTAAAACAAATCAAAAAAATATCTACTTTTAGGATCTATCTCCATCTGTATCAATCTTTCGATGTGCAAATATAAGACATTTACTTATGCCTACAAAATTTTCGCTATAAAAAATCAACACATTCACTCTAAAAAACACTAAAAAGGGAGGTTTTTATCAAACCTCCCTCATTTTTGCCAAGTATGGTTGTCAAATTACATCATTCCACCCATTCCCGGGTTACCCATCGGCATTGCCGGTTTTTCTTCGGGTTTGTCGACAATCAGGCACTCCGTAGTCAAGAACATTCCTGCGATTGAGGCTGCGTTCTCCAAAGCTACGCGGGCAACCTTGGCTGGATCGATAACTCCTGCCTTACGCATGTCTTCGTAAACATCGGTACGTGCGTTGTATCCAAAGTCGCCTTCGCCTTCACGAACTTTCTGCACCACTACGGCACCTTCACCTCCGGCATTAGCAACTATCTGACGCAGAGGCTCCTCTATGGCACGTTCCACGATGTTAATACCAGTTTGTTCGTCTGCGTTATCACCCTTGACGGCCTTCAATGAATCGAGAGCCCGGATATATGTCGTACCACCACCGGCAACAACACCTTCCTCAATTGCCGCACGTGTAGCACAAAGGGCATCGTCAACACGGTCTTTCTTCTCTTTCATCTCAACCTCGCTGTTGGCTCCGACATAAAGCACGGCTACACCGCCTGAAATCTTGGCCAAGCGCTCCTGAAGTTTCTCCTTGTCGTAAGAGCTTGTGGTATTTGATATTTCATTCTTTATCTGAGCCACACGGTCAGCTATGCACTGCTTGTCGCCTGCGCCGTTGACAATCGTTGTATTGTCTTTCGTTACGGTAACTTTGTCGCAAGTTCCGAGCATCTCGAGTGTTGCCTGTTCAAGTTTCAGACCCTTCTCCTCGCTGATAACAACACCGCCGGTCAGTATTGCAATATCCTCAAGCATAGCCTTGCGGCGGTCGCCGAAACCGGGAGCCTTAACAGCGCAAATCTTCAATCCGCCACGCAGACGGTTTACTACAAGCGTTGTAAGAGCCTCAGAGTCAACATCCTCAGCAATTACGAGCAACGGGCGTCCGCTCTCTGCAGCAGGCTGAAGAATTGGCAAGAAATCCTTGATGTTGCTTATTTTCTTGTCATAAATAAGTATGTAAGGATTCTCCATCACACACTCCATCTTGTCCGCGTCAGTTACGAAATAACCACTCAGATAGCCACGGTCGAATTGCATACCCTCAACCACGTTGATATGAGTGTCGCGACTTTTGCTTTCCTCTATAGTGATAACACCGTCTTTGCTTACCTTACGCATTGCGTCGGCTATGAGTTTACCTATCTCAGGATCGTTATTTGCGCTGACTGTGGCAACCTGCTCAATCTTGTCATAGTTGTCGTCAACCTTCTCAGCGTGAGCCTTGATATATTCAACTACGGCTGCAACAGCCTTATCAATACCACGCTTCAGATCCATCGGATTAGCACCTGCCGTTACGTTCTTCAATCCAACGTTTACTATGCTCTGGGCAAGTATCGTTGCCGTGGTTGTTCCGTCACCAGCGTCATCGCCAGTCTTGCTTGCCACGCTCTTAACAAGCTGTGCGCCGGTGTTCTCAAAGTGGTCGGCCAACTCTATTTCCTTTGCTACGGTAACACCGTCCTTGGTGATTTGCGGAGCACCGAACTTCTTCTCGATAATAACATTACGACCTTTCGGGCCAAGTGTAACTTTTACTGCATTTGCCAACTGGTCAACGCCCTTTTTCAGTAAATCACGGGCATCTACGTTATATTTAATTTCTTTTGCCATGATGTTTTATTTTTTGAAGTTATAGAAGTTAAAGAAGTTATCGCTCACTACGTTCGCTTAGCAGTTAAAGCCAAATGCCTTGACATTTTTACCGTGGCGGCCTTTCGCTTCATTTCACAAAGGTAATGGCTATAAATTCTATGACTTCTTTTAATTCTTTAAATTCTACAAATAATTACTTTTCAATCACTGCGAGCACGTCGCTCTGGCGCATCATCAGGTATTTCTCGCCCTCAAATTCAAGTTCCGTGCCTGAATATTTGCCGTAAAGCACCTCGTCGCCGGCCTTGAGCACCATATCTTCGTCCTTAGTGCCCTTGCCCGTGGCTATTACCTTGCCATGGAGCGGCTCCTTGGCCGTGTCAGGAATGATTATTCCACCGATTTTCTCCTCTGCCGGTGCCGGCTGAACCAGCACTCTGTCTGCTAATGGTTTAATGTTCATAGTTCTATGATTTTAATGTTATATACCTTAATATATTTGTCCGCGCTCATTGACGCGTCCGCCAAGGTTATAGCGAAAAGCGTGCCAAAGATCAAAATGTCACCTCTGGCACTGACGGACTGACAAAATTGGCAGACCTCCCGTGACTGATGGCACTTTCATTTGTCAAGCACAGACAGCCCGGCACATTGCTTTTTGACACCGTGAAAGCTACAACGAAAACGCACAAAATAGAAAAACAGAGAGCCGCAAACATGCTTTCCGGGCAATGGAAAGCACCCATCGGAGTGCCTTTTAGCGGCAATTCCGCAGCGAAAGGCCGCCTTTCGCGATGCGTAAGGACGGCTGTCAAGCTCCGTTCGGCCGCCTCCTGCCATGCCATTTGCCGTCTTTTGCAACGTAAAAGGAGGCCTTTCGCAATACAAAAAGCCATAATCCATTGCACAAAACATCGCCCACAGTACATAAAGACATGGTGTACAGACACTTGCGTTTGCACACTTATACTTGCGATATTTACGTCCGAAAGGTTTTATTCTCAGAATATCGCATTCTCAAAGCGTCATCAGAAATCAACATGTAAGCACAAGCGCCGATAGACATGACAAATAGACACATAACGGCAAAACGCCGCAACTGACGGCGGAAACAAACATTTATCATCAAAAAACACGTTAAATATAATAGCAGTACAAACAAATATATATACCTTTGCACGCGATTTTACATACAATTAAGCATCTTTAATCTTCCGAAAGACAACTTACCAACAACTAAAATGGACAGAAACGACCTGCGTTCACAAAGCCTCGACCTGCTAAGATTTCCCTTGGCGGTGGTGGTTGTATTCATCCATGTTTGGACTCCAAACACATACGGTCCTGAGGGAAGTATCTGTCTCTCTTCATTTTTAAACGGACTAATAGAAGGGTTAATACGTGGACAAAGTGTGCCAATATACTTTTTCATATCAGGCTATGTGTTTTTTCTGAATGTAGACATGACCCGCCAAACATATATAAGGAAACTCAGGAACAGGTCAAAATCCCTGCTTATACCTTATATTAACGTGAGTTCGGTATAAGAAAATCAATGGAAAAGTTGTGGGAATGGAAT
>CAJMAO010000074.1 GCA_905211345.1 uncultured Prevotella sp. | reverse complement strand
CCTTCGGGGACGGGGTTGGCACCTATACGTTATACACCTGAACTGCGGATGAACCGCCTTTTGCAAAACGTATTGTTATTTTTTCATATCATGATTTTAGTGTACGGGATTTTTGTTGTACATTTGCCGTGCTAAATTTCGACTTAGGGCGGCGCAGTGATTGCCGCCGTTCAATTTATATTAAGTTCACAAAGATGAAAGTAATCAAGGTCTTTTTGAGCACCGTATTGCCGCTGTGCGTAGCCGTGGCCGATGCCCGTAACGACTCGCTGCGCTACGAGGTGGAGCTGTCGGCCAACGCCTCCACGGGCGATTACGCCCCGCTTTGGTTTACGGCCAACCGTTACGGCCTGTCATCGGAGAGGCCGCAGAGCGGCTATTTGCGCGCAGGAGTGCGGTATGATACAGGTTTCGGCCGGGGCTGGAGCCTGCAGGCCGGGCTTGACATAGCCGGGGGCATTGGCATGGCCGCGCCGTTCACTGTGCAGCAGGCGTATGCCGACTTGTCGTGGAATGTGCTGACCCTGAGCGTAGGGGCGAAGGAGCGCGGTGCCTTTCCGTTGGACAAGGATATGCGCCTGTCGAGCGGCATGATGGTAGAAGGGTCTAACGCAAAGCCCATACCGCAGGTAAGGCTCGAGATGCCGCGCTATTGGGACGTGCCGTTCACTCGCGGCTGGCTTGGCGTGAAGGGGCATATAGATTACGGCCTGATTACCGACGGCCGCTGGCGCAGGCATTTCGTAACTGCCGGAAAGTCGTACACCAAGAACATATTGTATCATTCTAAATCGTTGATGCTCCGTGTCGGCAATGCCGGGAAATTCCCTCTCACCATGGAGATTGGCATCTTGGACGCGGCACAGTTCGGCGGAAGCCAGTGGCGCAAGCAGGCCGACGGCTCGGTGAAGTTCGTGGCCGACATGCCGGAGGGTTTCAAGGAGTTTTTCAAGGCGTTGATACCCACTCAGGAAAGCACGCTTGAGAACATCGACGGCAACCATACGGGCAGCTGGAACTTCGCATTGAACTATGAGGCCAAGACATGGAAAGCCCGCCTGTATTACGAGCATTTCTTCGACGACCATTCACAACTCACATGGCAGTACGGCCGCTGGAAAGACGGACACATTGGCGTGGAGGTGACTCTGCCTGAGAATCCAGTTGTTTCGAAGGTGTTGTGGGAAGGGCTGTGCACGACCGACCAGACGGGGCCGCTGTTGTATGACGGCGTAGCAGGGTCGTTCACCGACCTGCAGATGAGCGGCGGCGACGAGTATTACAGCCACGGCGTTTACCCATGGACGCACTGGGGGCAGAACATGGGACATCCGTTCATAACAGGCCCTGTGTATGGCGATGACGGCTCGCTGACCTTCCGCAGCACCCGCGTGAAGGCTCACCACATAGGCATCGGCGGCGAACCTACAGGCGAACTTGCCTATCGTGCGCTACTGTCGATAGCGCGCCACTGGGGAACTTATAAGACCCCGTTTGACAACGTGCGCCGCCAGACGAGCATGTTGTTCGAGCTGACGTACACTCCGCGCCGGCTGAAAGGCTGGCAGGTGGAGGCGTCGTGCGGCATTGACGACGGCGACTATCTCGGCAACAGCGTAGGAGGAATGTTGACAATAAGGAAAAGCGGAATATTATGGGCAAAGTGATCAGAATGTGTATTACGGCCTTTCTTGTTTGCGCAATATGTTGCGGATGCGAATGGAAAGACCCTATCGACGAGGACATAGAGGGCTTTTGGCGGCTGGAACGCTTCGAGACGGCTGCCGACGGGGAAATGCATGAGTGCGAGAGGATATATTACAGCATAACGCGCATGGTGGTGGAGGTGGCCGAAAAGCAAGGACCTCACGACTACGGGGCGTTTATCGCGCGCTTTGAGTATAAAGACGGTAGGAAAAAAGTGGTGATGAGAGACTTCAAGCGGCGTGCCTCGACTAGCGACAACCACGAAAGCGCCACGCCCGGGCAGTTGCTGCCGTTCGGCATGAACGCCACTACGACGGAGTTTGAGGTGGTGGTAGCCGACGGCGACAACCTCGTGCTGCGCTCCGATTATGCCACGTTGCAGCTCACGAGGTTCTGATGTCATAGTTTTATCAGAGCCGATAGGGAATGAATGTTCTTGTGTCTTTTGCGGTAAAAATGGTGAAGTTGCCGGAACGTTAAAAATAAAAATCCGTTTCATTCCCTTTTATTTTGCATTTAGCCCGGCTTGCATTATCTTTGCAGGCACAAACAAAAGTATGCAATATGAGCCGTCTATATTCCGTTTTAAATCTAATAGGGCGCAAGAAATACCTGATAGTGTCGGTGCTTGGCGTTGTCATTATAGGCTTTGTCGGTGACAACAGCATCATGAAGCATGTGCAGAACAGGATGCTGGTGCGTGAGATGAATGCCGAAATCGATGATTACAACCGGCAATATCATGAAGCCGAGGCAACGTTGAAGGAGCTTCAGCGCAACCCGAAAGCCATAACGAAGGTGGCCCGTGAACAGTATTTTATGAAGGCTGAAGACGAAGATATTTTCGTATTGAGCGATGACAACAATCAAGAAACAGATGGAAATGAGACAACTGAGTAGGCTGGAAAGCGTGGTGTTGCTCGTCGGAGCATTACTGATGACAGTCGGGGCAGGGCTTTATGTGTTTGGATACCAATCGGTGTCGCCCATACTTTTTGCCGTTGGAGCGGTGGCTTTCGCAGCCATGCAGATGAGGCAGACATACGACGGACGTAACATTACGGTGCGCCGTCTGCGCCGAATCATGACCGTGGGCGATGTGCTTTTTGTCCTTTCGGGCGTGTTGATGTTAGAGGATAAGTACCTGTTCATACAGCCGCTGTTTACAGAATATTTCGATAACGGTTATTATGCTTACGTCACTTACGTGCATAACAACTGGGTGGTGTTGCTGCTTGTGGCGGCTATAATTGAGATATACACAACCCACCGTATTTCACACGAGCTCGGGAAAGAGGCAAAAAAACTATAAAAGACGGCGGATTTGTTTTAAATAGCATAAATTTTTTCCATACGTCGATAATAGATTGTACATTTGTTCCGGTTTTATAACGCATTTATATGATAAGGACACTTTACGCACTGCTTTCAATCTTGATGTTTGCCTCTTGTGCCGACACATACAACATACAAGGCACTTCCAACGTGCCGACGCTTGACGGCAGAATGCTCTTTCTAAAGGCATACGACGGTTCCGATTTGAAAGACATCGACTCATGCGACATTGTGCACGGCGAATTCCATTTTTCAGGTACTTTGGATTCAACAAAGCTGGTGACTTTGTTCATGGACGAGGACGGCATAATGCCTGTTGTGCTTGAAAGCGGAGAAATTATAATCAATATAGATAATACCCAGCAGAAAGTGAGCGGTACGCCGCTGAACGAGAAACTGTTTGAGTTTATCGAAAAATACAAGCAGCTTGAAAGCGAAGTGAGTGAGCTGGGACACATGCAAAGTCAGGCGATAATGGACGGAAAAGACCTTAACGCCGTCAACGCCCACCTCGCCGAGAAGGCCGGACAGATAGCAGAGCGTGAAGATAAGCTGGTGACGACGTTTATTGTTGAGAACTTCGATAACGTGCTGGGGCCGGGAGTGTTCTTTATGATGACGGCCGGACATCGTTATCCTGAGCTATCCCCTTGGATTGAAGACATAATGAGCAAGGCCACTGACAAGTTTAAGAATGACCCGTATGTCAGTGATTATTACCGTAAAGCACAGCAGAACCAAGCAATAATGAACGGAACGGCAATGCCGGGTGAGATGGCTGCGCCGGTACAAGATGTTCCGACACCCAACGAACTGGCTGCTCCCGGAATAATGGGAGGCGACTCTGTGGCGGCTGTTGAAGGTGAATGAACTATGCGTTTATGACAGACTTATTGATAAAAGGTGCGACAATCGTCAATGAAGGCAGGTCGTTCAAAGGCTCGATAGTGGTCAATGGCGGTTGTATTGCCGATATATTACAAGAAAAAGAAACACCTTGCGGCGTCTTCGGCGAAACAGTCGATGCTGCAGGGTGTTTTGTTTTGCCCGGCGTTATAGATGACCATGTACACTTCCGCGAGCCTGGTCTTACGGCGAAAGCCGACATTAAAAGCGAAAGCAGGGCAGCTGCTTACGGTGGAGTGACAACGTATTTCGACATGCCTAACACCGTGCCGCAGACAACAACGCTGCTTGCGCTTGACGTGAAGCGTGCCATCGCCGCGCGCGACAGCCACGTGAATTACTCTTTCTTCTTTGGCGCGACCAACTCGAATGTCGACCAGTTCGCGGTTCTTGACATCCACCGAATACCCGGAATAAAACTTTTCATGGGTTCGTCGACGGGCAACATGCTCGTTGACCGTGCCGAAGCGTTGGAAAAGATATTCTCAACCGCCCCCGTACCAGTGATGACTCACTGTGAGGATACAGGCGTGATAAACGAGAACATGCGGCGCGCAAAGGAACGGTATGGCGAAGACCCCGATGTAATTCATCATCCGGAGATACGAAGCGAGGAGGCTTGTTGCAGGTCGACGGAATTGGCCGTGAGACTAGCCAAAAAGCATGGCGCGCGCCTGCACGTGGCTCATGTGACCACGGCGCGCGAGTTGTCGCTGTTCGAACCTTGGACAGACTCGATGCCGAAGATTACCGCCGAGGCCGTAATAGCCCATCTTTTCTTTACGGATGAGGACTATGCTAGGTTGGGAACACTTATTAAATGTAACCCTGCGGTAAAGACCCCGGCAGACCGTGAGGCGTTGCGCAAGGCATTGACTGACGGCAGAATAGCCGTTGTTGGCACAGACCACGCGCCTCACCAGTTGACCGACAAGCGAGGCGGATGCGCCAAAGCGGCCTCGGGTATGCCTATGGTGCAGTTTTCGTTGGTGGCAATGTTGGAACTTGTAGACCAAGGCGTGCTCACCATTGAGCGTGTCGTGGAGCTTATGTGCCACCGTCCGGTGCAGTTGTTCGACGTGCGCGTGCGCGGGTTTATCCGCAAAGGGTATAAGGCCGACTTGACAATAGTGAGGCCGAACGCTCCTTGGACGGTGACGGATGACTGCATACAGAGTAAGTGCGGATGGTCGCCTATGGCCGGGCACACGTTCAACTGGCGTGTGGAGCACACTTTCTGTAACGGCCGCCACATTTTTGACAAAGGCTGTTTCGACGCTTCATGCCGTGGCGAAGAAGTAATGTTCAGATAACATACAACCTTACAACCGTATAATATCACGACCGATGATAGCCCGCATTTTAGTACATTTGCTTTTGCTGATAACCCTTCCCGACCTTTATTTAGACCGTCGTTTCCTCCGAAAGCGCACCCGTTACCTGTGGTGGCAGCGCGTGTTGTGGTGGCTTCCGGGGGCGTTCATGTTCGTTTATACCATCGTCCTTGCCACGTCGCGTAATTTCGCGCCCGACAATATGCTGCTGTTGCATCTGTATTTGTTGCTCCTCGGCCTGTTGGTCGTGCCTAAGTTCGTGTTCGCCCTGTGCTCTTTTTTAGGCTGGGCACACTGCCGTTTTCATCATACTCATAACAACTGGGGCAACCTCGTGGGGCTTGTGTTCGCATTGGTTGTCGACGCTTTGGTGGTGTATGGCAGCGTGTGTGGATTCGGCAAGTTTGATATACGCCACGAAGTGTATTATTCCGCCGATTTGCCTGATGCTTTTGACGGTTACAAGATTGTGCATTTCAGCGATGCACACGTTGGCACTTACGGAGAGAAATACGCCGACCTGCTAGACGAGATGGTTGACAGCATAAATGCCCAGGGGGCTGATATGGCTGTGTTTACGGGCGATATACAGAACATGGAGCCGAAAGAACTTTATCCGTTCATGCAGACTTTAGGACGCATAAAGGCTAAGGACGGCGTGTTCTCGGTGCTTGGCAACCATGATTATTCAGTATATATCGAGGCGAGCAGTGCCGTAAAGGTGGCCAACGAGCGTGAACTGGTAAGCCTTGAACGGCAGTTGGGCTGGGATTTGCTTCTTAACGAGCATCGCGTAATACGGCGCGGCGGAGATTCTATTGTCGTGGCGGGAATGGAAAATTACGGCAGGCCGCCGCACCCCATGCGGGGTGATGTCGGCAAGACGCTGGCCGGCGTTAAGCCAGGAACTTTTATTTTGATGCTTGAGCATGATCCGTGGGCATGGCGTGAAGCGATACTTCCAAAGAGCGAAGCCCAGTTGACGTTGAGCGGACACACGCACGGCGGCCAGCTGAAGGTGTTCGGTTGGTCGCCGGCAGCGGCTAAATATAAGGAGTGGGGCGGCATGTACCATGAAGGCGGGCGTGCCATAAATGTGTCGCTCGGCATGGGCGGCCTTATTCCTTTCCGCCTCGGGGCCGACAATGAGATAGTGGTGATAACCTTAAGGAGTGAAAAGTGAAAAAGGAAAAGTGAAAAATCCAAATGCCTTTAGTGTGTATGGTAATGGATTTTTCACTTTTCCTTTTTCACTTTTCACTTATTGGTATTCCGGCGCCAGTCCCGAATGTATTTCCTTATAGCTTTCTTCCATTAACCGGCTTATGTTCGCGGCACCCTGTGATTGCGGGTAGATGGGGGCGTGGATGGTAAGGGTAAGCTGACGGCGGTGCACCCAGTACCATTTGCTGGTGCGCGGCATAACGTCGAACGAGCCGTTGATTGTCAGCGGAACCACGGGCAGTTGCAGCTCGTCGGCCAGCATATACGCTCCTCGCTTGAATGTTCCCATGCGTCCGTCGTATGTGCGTGAGCCTTCCGGGAACACCACTACGCTCATGCCATGCTTCAACGTAGCGCGCGCCTTGTCGTAAGTAGCCTTCACCTTGCCGGGAGAACGGCGGTCGACGAAAATATGGTGCGATTTCTCGCAGGCATACCCTACGAACGGGATTTTGCGCAGCTGCTGCTTCATCATCCACTTGAAATTACGGCGCAAGTGGCCGAATATCAGGAAAATGTCGAACGCTCCCTGATGGTTGCTTACGAATACGTATGACTCTCCGTGCTTCAGGTTCTCACGGCCGGTGACTTTCACCGGCAGGAACAGTACCTTGAGCACCCATTTTGACCATATAACAGGGGGATAATAACCCCAGAAGTGGCCGTTGCCGACCATGCATCCTACGCTTGTAGTTATCGCGGTGAGCAGTGTCAGTACGATGATTATCGGCAAGGCGATGGCGATTTGGTAAATGCGGTAAATGTATTTCATAATCAGAATGACACCCACCCCAGCCCTCCCGAGGGGAGGGAGCCGGATTACCGGACGTGAGTGATAAACAATATTGTTGTTTTTCTTTTATTAAAATATGTAATCAAAACATTCCATGCCCATTCCCTTCGTGATGGTTGGGGCGGGTATTATATCTTCGGGTATTTTCTTGTCCATCCGTCCCAGCGCAGGCGCATAACTCCGAAAAACGCCTCGCCGAAGATGCCGCCGCTCATCTTTGACACCCCTTCGCGGCGGTTGACGAATATTACGGGCACCTCTTTTATCTTGAAGCCTATCTTGTAGGCCGTATATTTCATCTCTATCTGGAAGCCGTAGCCCTTGAAACGTATCTTGTCAAGTTCTATCGTCTCGAGCACGCGGCGGCGGTAACACTTGAATCCGGCCGTGGTGTCGTGCACCTTGAAGCCTGTGACAATCCTTACGTACTGCGACGCGAAGTAGCTCATCAGCACACGCCCTATGGGCCAGTTTACCACGTTGACGCCGCTGACGTATCTTGAGCCTATGGCCAAGTCGTATCCTTCGTCGTGGCAGGCGGCGTAGAGGCGCGGCAGGTCGTTAGGGTCGTGGCTGAAGTCGGCGTCCATCTCGAATATATAGTCATATCCGTGGTCCAGCGACCATTTGAAGCCTGTGATGTAAGCCGTGCCCAGTCCCAGTTTGCCGCTGCGTTCGATGATGAACAGGCGGCCGTCGAACTCAC